>CAZYPK010000018.1:0-52278 GCA_964649195.1 uncultured Phycisphaeraceae bacterium | reverse complement strand
TGCCTGATCGTTCGTCTGCCGCGCGAGTTTCGTTTGCTCAGGCCCCCAAAGCGGGGCCGTCGCAAACGAATCGGCTCGGCGGGAGCCTCGCCCTCCCAGCGGGAGCCGCGCCCTCCCAGCGGAGCCTCGTCCTCCCAGCGGGAGCCTCGCTCTCCCAGCGGGAGCCTCGCTCTCCCATATGCTTTTACCCTGGGCGTGTCGTTGTTGTTTGATGACGAGAGGGTTTGCGGTGCGAAGCCGCAAGCGGCTTGGGGCGGGATCACTTTTTGGTCATGGTCACCATGTTCTTCATGAAGGCGATGCCCTGTTCATAGACGTGTTCCTTCTTCGTGAAGAAGTCGCGCCAGACTTTGGTTGCCGCCGCCAGCGCGGGCAGGGCCCGGCCGAAGGCTTCGATGGTGAGCCAGCCGTCGTAGTTGATTTCGCTGATGGCGCGGAAGGTTTCGATCCAGGGCACATGGCCGGTGCCGGGCACGCCTCGGTCGTTTTCGCTGATGTGGATGTGGAACACCTGTTTGGCGGCGCGGCGGAGTTCGCCCGGGCCGTCTTTTTCTTCGATGTTGGCGTGGAAGGTGTCGTACATGGTTCCGAACCAGGGATGGTTGACCTGCTTCACATACGCGGCGGCGTCGGCCATGGTGGTGAGGAAATAACACTCGAAGCGGTTGAGGTATTCGAGGGCGATCCTGACGCCCACGCTCCTGGCGTGATCGGCGGCTTTGCGATGCACATCCGCGGCCCACTTGCGTTCATCCTTCGTCGGCGGGTTGCCGGTGAACTCGCCCAGGGTCTGGTGCATCGGCCCGCAGATCAGCTCGCTGCCCATCGCGGCCGAGCAGTCCAAAGCCCACTTGAAGCGATCCACGGCGGCGGCGCGAATCTTTTTGTCCGGGCTGATGGCGTTGGCTTCGGGCGTCATGACGGTGACGCTGGTGGCGCCCAGCTTGAGCCTCTTCAGAGCCTTGCCCACCTTGGTGAAATGTTTGATGTCGCCTTCGAAGCAGGGGATCTCGACGCCATCGAAACCGGCGGCCTTCATGGTGTCGAACAGATGAAACTGATCCTCGGTGATGTGCGTGGACCAGAGCAGCAGGTTCATTCCGAATTTCATGGGGAAGCCCTTGGAAAAAGGTGAGCAGCGAGCCGGGCCGTATTCGGCCCGAACGAGATTTGAAGATTAGCAATGCACGTTACAATGGGCAACCCGGAAGACAAAGCAGGAGAGCAGGAAAACAGGAAAGCAAGAAATTAGGAATTGGTCTTGCGGTACGGTTTGGGCTTCCTTTGCCTTGAATTTCTTGCTTTCCTGTTTTCCTGCTTTCCTGCTTTTCCCCCTCCCGTACCCCCGCATCGTTTCGTTGCAATACAGCGCGTCCACGTTTTCAGGCCATCGACAATCGCCAACCCCGGAGTATCCGCGATGACATGTTTCCGTCTCCTGCTTCTCGCCCTTGCACTCGTTTCAGTGCAGGTTCCCGTGCTCAATGGCGCCGATGAGGAAGGCTTCAAATCCATCTTCAACGGCAAGGACCTGACCGATTGGGATGGCGATCCCAAGTTCTGGTCCGTTGCGGATGAAGCCATCACCGGCGTCACCACCAAGGAAAATCCCACCAACGGAAACACCTTCATCGTCTGGACCGGCGGCGAAACCGGCGACTTCGAACTCCGCTTCGATTACAAGATCGTCGGCGGCAACAGCGGCGTCCAGTACCGCTCCTTCGGCCTGAACAAGAACGACAAGTACCGCATCGGCGGCTACCAGGCCGACTTCGAGGCCGGCAAAACCTACTCCGGCATCCTCTACGGCGAAGCGTTCCGAGGCATCCTCGCCAACCGGGGCCAGAAGACCGAACTGGTCAACATCGATGGCAAGTTCCAGGTCAAAGTCACCGGCAAGGTCGGCGACTCCAACGAAATCCAATCCAAGATCAGGCACCAGGACTGGAACAGCTACCGCATTGTCGCCGAAGGCTTCACCTTCAGGCATTACATCAATGATGTGCAGACGATCGAGTGCGTCGATAACGATGAGACCAAGCGCCGCGCCCGTGGCGTGCTGGCGCTTCAGCTTCATGCCGGTCCGCCGATGAAGGTGCAGTTCAGGAACATTCGTATCAAGGGTGATACGGCACGGCCCCTTGAAGGGGCCGTGCCCGCAGGGGGCGCGCCTGCGGCCGCCAAGAAAAAAATCGTCTTCGTCTCCGGCGGACGCAGCCACGGGTTCTTCTCCCACGACCACAAGGCCGGCACGCACCTGCTCGCCAATCAACTCAATGAATCGGGCCTGGGAATCGAGGCCGTGGTTCACTACGCCGGCTGGCCCGCTGACAAGTCGATCTTTGACGGCGCCGCCGCGATCGTCGTCTATTCCGACGGCGGCGGCGGCCACCCCATGCTCCGCAACCTCAAGGATCTCGACGCCATCCTCAGCACCGGCGTCGGCTACGGCTGCATCCACTATGCCGTCGAAGTCCCGCGCGGCTCCGGCGGGGAGGCCATGCTCAAATACACCGGCGGATACTTCGAGACCAAGTGGTCCGTCAATCCCCACTGGACCCTCAAGGATCCCAAAATCAACACCGACCACCCCATCGGTCGCGGTGTCAAGCCGTTCAACACCCACGATGAGTGGTATTACCACATGCGCTTTCGCGGCAACATGTCGCCCGACAGCGGCGTCGTGCCCATCCTCTCGGCGCTGCCTCCGCCCGAGACCGTCACCGGCCGCTGGAAGCCGGGCCAGGAAGATGGCAACCACAACGGCAACCAGCATGTCTATAAGAGCGTCGTCGAAAACAAGGAACTCCAACATGTGATGTGGGCACGCCAGCGACCGGCCGAGGAAGGCGGCGGACGCGGCTTCGGATTCACCGGCGGCCACAACCACATCAACTGGGCCAACGACAGCCACCGACAGATCGTCCTCAACGCCATCGCCTGGATCGCCAAGGTCGAAGTTCCCGCCACCGGCGTCCCCGGCAAGACGCCCACCGCCGACCAGATGCTTGAGAACCACGATGAGGACATCCCCGCCAACTTCGACAAGGCCAAGCTGCATCAGCAGATCGCCCAGATCAACGGCCGCACCGCCGCGGCCCTGCCCGCGCCGTCGAACACTCCCGCCGCCGCCAAACCGGTTTTCCAAAGCAAGACCATCAATGTCGGCACCCCCGGCCATGCCGTCGATGTCGTTGCCGACATCACCAACGCCAGGCAGCTTTATCTTGTCGTCACCGATGCCGGCGACGGCTTCAGTTGCGACTGGGCCGCGTGGATCGAACCCAGACTCATCGACAAGGAGGGCAAGGAAACCAAACTCACCGACCTCAAGTGGAAGTCCGCCCAGTCCGGCCACGGCAACGTCAACATCAACAAAAACTCCGGCGGCCAGCCGCTGAAGGTCAACGGCAACGACATCGCCTACGGCATCGGCGTCCACGCCAACTCCGTCATCGTCTATGACCTGCCCGCCAACCATTCCTTCGTCAAGTTCGCCGCCAAAGGCGGCCTCGACGAAGGCGGCACCAAGCAGGGCTGCGGCTCCACCGTGCAGTTCTTCGTCTATAACGCCAACCCCGGTTCGCTCGTGACCTCCGCACCCAAGGCACCCGCCGGAGCCAACACCGCCCAGCGCGAACCTGAAAACGCCGTCGCCGGTCTCGATGTTCATGACGAGCTTCAGGTCGAGCTTTTCGCCGCCGAGCCGCTCGTCTTCAACCCCTCCAACATCGACATCGATCACAAGGGCCGCATCTGGGTCGCCGAGATCGTCAACTACCGAGGCCATCGCGGCAAGCGGGCCGAAGGTGATCGCATCGTCATCCTCGAAGACAAGGATGGTGATGGCAAGATCGACGGCGAAGGAAAAGTCTTCTACCAGGACCCCGCCTTCTTCTCGCCCCACGGTGTCACCGTCTTCGCCACCCCCGATGGCAAGAACACCCGCGTCATCGTCTCCGTCGGCGACAAGATCATCATCCTCACCGATGAGGATGGCGATGACAAAGCCGACCGGGTTGAAACCCTCTTCTCCGGCATCGGCGGCACGCAGCACGACCATGGCATCCACCAGGTCATGTTCGGCCCCGACGGCAAGCTCTACTTCAACTTCGGCAACACCGGCAAACAGATCAAGGATAAAGACGGCAAGCCGATCATCGATCTCGCCGGCAACGAAGTCAACGACAAACGCAGGCCTTATCAGGAAGGCATGGTCTTCCGCTGCAACCTCGACGGCTCGCAGTTCGAAACGCTCGGCTGGAACTTCCGGAACAACTGGATGAACACCGTCGATTCCTTCGGCGCCTCGTGGCAGTCCGACAACGACGACGACGGCAACAAGGCCGTCCGAATCAACTTCGTCATGGAGTTCGGCAACTACGGCTACAAGGATGAAGTCACCGGCGCGGGCTGGGGCCAGAAACGCACCAACATGGAGAAGGATGTCCCTTCGCGCCACTGGCATCTGAACGATCCCGGCGTTGTGCCCAATATCCTGATCACCGGCCAGGGCTCGCCCACCGGCATCACCATGTACGAAGCCACGCTGCTGCCCAAGGTCTTCCATGGACAGATGATTCACTGCGATGCCGGCCCCAATGTCGTCCGCGCCTACCCCGTCGAAAAAGACGGCGCCGGCTACACCGCCACCATCGTCCCCATCGTCACCGGCACTCGCGACAGATGGTTCCGCCCCAGTGATGTGAAGGTCGCTCCCGACGGCTCGCTCATCATCGCCGACTGGTACGACCCCGGCGTCGGCGGCCACGCGGCCGGCGACCTCACGCGCGGCAGGCTCTTTCGTGTCACGCCCAAAGGCCACAAGGGCTACAAAGTTCCCGCCTACAAGTTTGACACGATCGAAAACTGCATCGAAGCGCTTAAAAGCCCGACGCCTTCCGTGCGATATGTCGCATGGACCGCCCTGCATGCGCAAGGCGCCAAGGCGGAGGCGGCTTTGAAAACACTCTGGACTTCCGATGTGCCATATCTTCGCGCCCGCGCCCTCTGGCTGCTGGGCAGGATCGAAGGCAAGGGACAGGATTATGTGAACGCCGCGATCAAGGACAAGGATGCCGACATCCGCATCACCGGCTTGCGCCTGGCGCGGCAACTGCCCAGCGTCGATGTCCTGGCGACCGCGGCGGCGCTGGTGAAGGATGCCGATCCCGCGGTGCGCCGTGAATGCCTGATCGCGCTTCGACACATCAAGACCGACGCCGCGGCGGCGCTGTGGACCGAGTTGGCGCAGCAGTACGATGGCAAAGACCGCTGGTATCTTGAAGCATTGGGCCTGGCCAGTGATCTGAATGCTGATGCCTGCTTCGCCGCGTACCTGAAGAAGGTACCTGATCCGACAGCTCCCGGGGGCGGGGGTGGTCGCGACATCGTCTGGCGCACGCGCAGCAAAGCCGCACTGCCGCTTTTGGTGAAGATCATCACCGACAAGGAGACGAAGGAAGACGAGAAGCCGCGCTATCTGCGCGCGTTCGACTTCCACCCCAGAAGCGATGAAAAGGACGCCGCCCTGGCGCAACTGCTCGCCGAATAAGCCGCTTGCGGCGCAGCGCCGTCAACGCGCGTCTTTCATAGCCGCGGCGTCCTCGCCGCGCGTCTGGTGTTCAGACGCGCGGCGAGGACGCCGCTGCTAATAAAACAAACAAAACAACAGTTCCCTCAACCGACATCATGAAACGCATCGCTCTGATCATCCTCCTCGCACTCACCACCATCACCTTCGCCGATGATGCCGTCGATGCCGGGCAGCGCTCCAAGGATCAGGTCTTCATCGAAACGCTCTCGCGCATCGAGAACATCAACCTCGAAGCCTCCCCCCGCCTCAAGACGCGCCTGCTGGGCGTCCTCGAACGCAACCGTGGCAGCGAAACCTTCGTCGAGCTCATCGCCCGCTTCGACCTTCGCGATCAGTCCGAAGAGCTTTTCAAACAGGCCGTCGCCAAGCCCAATGATTCCGCCGGTGTTGCCGCGGCACGATTGCTGATCAGGTTTGATGAGATCGCCCGTTTTGAAAAAGCGATCGCCGGTGATGATGCCAAAGCCGCCACCGCCGCGATGGCGGTGCTCGGTTTCACCAACGACGCCAGGGCTTATGACCTGCTCGAAAGAATCGTCACCGATGACAAGGCGGGCAGGCCGCTGCGCACGAGCGCGGTGATGGCGTTCGGCAATGGCCGCGCCGGTGAGAAGCGGCTGCTCGGCCTCGCCGGGGCCGGCAAACTTGCCGATGATCTGCACTTCGCGGCGGGCAATGTGCTCCTCGCTTCAAGTGACGCCGTGATCCGTGACGAAGCAGGCAAGCATCTGAAACTGCCGCCTTCCCTCAACAGCAAGCCGCTGCCTCCGATCGCCCAGCTCGCCCGGCGCACCGGCAATCCCGCCAAAGGCCCCGCCGTGTTCACGAAGGTCAACTGCGTGCAGTGCCATCGTGTGAACGATCTGGGCGCCGACTTCGGCCCCGCGCTCTCGGAGATCGGCGCCAAGCTCCCCAAGGACGCGCTTTACACGGCGATCCTCGACCCCTCCGCCGGCATCGAGCACAACTACGAAGGCACCCGCCTGGAAACCGACGAAGGCGAGAACGTCGGCATCGTCATCAGCGAGACGAAGGACGAGCTGATCCTCCGCCTGGCCGGCGGCATCACGCAGAAATACAGAATCGCCGACATCGTTCACCGCGAAAAGGTCAAAGGCTCTCTCATGCCCCCGGGTTTGCAACAGGCCATGAGCGAGCAGGAACTGATCGATCTCGTCGAATGGCTTTCGACGCTGAAGAAGAAATGATTCGCGTCACTCGCCGATTTTCTCCGCCAGAAACGCTTCGACGTTCGCAATGTTGATGCGTTCCTGCTTGAGCGTGTCGCGTTCGCGGACGGTGACGGTTTGATTCGTCAGCGTGTCGCCGTCGATGGTGAAGCAGTAAGGGGTGCCGACCTCGTCCATGCGGGCGTAGCGCTTGCCGATGGTCTGCTTTTCGTCGAACTCGATGGCGTATCTGCCGCGCAGTTCCTTGTGGAGCTTGTCGGCGACTTCGGGCATGCCGTCCTTGTTGACGAGGGGGAAGATGCCGGCCTTGATCGGCGCCATGCGCGGGGTGAACTTCATATAGACGCCGCTGGGTCGGCTGGGATCGGGCGTGAACGCCTCGCACAGGAGGGCGAGCGTGCCGCGGTCGGCGCCGGCCGAAGGCTCGATGACGTGCGGGAAATAGCGCGTGTTCCGGGCCTGGTCGAAGTAGCGCATCTTGTCGCCCTTGCCGCAGGCGGCGGCATGGGCCTTGAGATCAAAGTCGGCCCGGTGCGCGATGCCTTCAAGCTCGCCAAATCCGGGGGCGGTGAAGGGGAAGCGGTACTCGACATCGCAGACGCCGGCCCCTTCCTTGGCGTAATGCGAAAGTTCATCCTTGTCGTGATGGCGAAGTTGCAGGTTCTCACCGGCCAGGCCCACATCCTGCCACCACTGGTAGCGGCTCTTGTACCAGAATTCGTACCAATCCTTGGGCGTCAGCTCGCCCGGCTTGAGCGCATCAGGATGAGTGATGAAGAACTCAATCTCCATCTGTTCAAACTCGCGCGAACGGAAGGTGAAGTTGCGCGGCGTCACTTCATTGCGAAACGCCTTGCCCTGCTGCGCGATGCCGAAGGGAACTTTCACGCGCGAGGTGTCCACGACGTTCCAGAAATTGCAGAATATTCCCTGGGCTGTTTCGGGGCGAAGATACGCGATGTTCTCTTCTGTCGCGATCGCCCCGATCTGAGTTTTGAACATCAGATTGAAATTGCGAGGCGGCGTGAGCGTTCCACGATTTCCCGTGAACGGAGAAGGGATCAGATGTGTCGCCTCTGTCAACTCGCGGGATGACACCACGTGGAGGTAAGCCGCTACGGGACCGTGGCCAGTGTCGGTAGTCGCAAGAACGCCGTTCGATGGCTCACTGGCTGTCCGCTTCTCGAAAGCGCGAAGCCCCAGCTTCTTTCGCAGAGGTTTGTCCTCCATTAGAAGTGAGTAAGCCTCGTCGGCATTCGATGCGACCACTGTGCAGATCGGAGCAGTTTCATAAGGCCCCGTATGCCCCTGATTGGCCAGTTCAACGTTATCTGCGTACAGACCAATCAAGTGGTCAGCGCGAAATCTCTGCTTCGTCTCTCGATCATCCACCATCGGATCGTTAAACCCCGCAACATGTCCACTCGCCTCCCACACCTTCGGGTGCATGATGATCGTGCAATCGACCTCGACGACATCAAGCTGCTTTCCGTCGGGGCCGTTGCCGGGGCACAACACAATGTCCTTGCGCCACGCATCCTTGAGGTTTCGTTTGAGCGCCGCCCCCATCGGCCCGTAGTCCCAGAAGCCGTTGAGGCCGCCGTAGATTTCGGAGGACTGCCAGATGAAAGCCCGGCGACGCGCCAGGGCGACGATGTTGTCCATCGTCTTGGCGAGCGGGGCGTTTCCGGGGGCGGGTGCGTTGGTGGGAGCGTTTTCTGATTGCGGGGCGGTCATGTTCAAATCCTTGTGCGATGCGTTGAGCGGATCGTCTGCATCGGTATTGCAGGCGTGTCCGGGGACCGGGGGCCGGGGGCCGGGGACCGTTTGGAACGCGGGAGTTTAGCGGTTTTATCGGTTGATTGCGTAGGGAAGCTGCGGGAAATGATCGGTTGCCGTTTATTGATGGTCACTTTAAGAAAAGCCCCAAGCCCGATGGCGAGTCCGCGAGCCGTCGGGGTGTTCCGGTTCGATACCCCAAGGGTTCGGCGGACCTCACCCTTGGGCTTGGGGCTTTTCTTAAAGTGATCATCAATAAACGAAAAACCGTTCATCCTGCCCGCGCACTCACGACACTTCCCGCGCCCCGACGTTGAGCAGGATGTCTTCCACGTTCATCCTGCGTTTGTAGAACGCCTTCACCTTCACGCGCTCGCTCACGAGGATGGCCAGAAGCTGGCTGGCCTCCTCGTCGCTGCCGGTGAAGGAGATTTCCAGGCGGTGATCGGTGGCGATGGCGTCGAGCACGCCCGGCTGATTGAGCGTGAGCCGCACCGCCTGCTCGTGTACCTCCACGACTTCGACGATCAGCTTCGCCTTGGCGGACATCTGCCCGATGATCTCATCGACCCGGCCATGCAGGACCATCCGGCCTTTTTCCATGATGCCGATGGAGGTGCAGAAGTCGCTCATCTCCGTGAGGATGTGCGAGGAGATCAGCACCGTCTTGCCCTGCTTCGAAAGCCTGCGCAGCGTTTCGCGCATCTGGATGCGGCCCAGCGGATCGATGCCGCTGGCCGGCTCATCGAGCAGCAGCACCATCGGATCGTGAAGCATGGTCTTGGCCAGGCAGAGCCGCTGCTTCATGCCGCGCGACAGGCCGCCTGATGCGGCGTCGCGCTTGGCGAAGAGATCGACCTCGCGCAGCAGTTCATCGATGCGCTCGCGCCGCCGCGAGGCGGTGACGAAATAGGACGCGGCAAAAAGGTCGAGAAACTCCCAGACTTTCAGGTCTTCATAAACCGGCGCGAAGTCCGGCATGTAGCCCAGGATTTTATGCACCTCGTTGACATGCTCGGCGACATCGTGGCCGCCGATATAGACATCGCCATAGGTCGGCTGCTGGAGTGTCGCAAGAACTTTGATGGTGCTGGTCTTGCCCGCGCCATTGGGACCGATGAGGCCGAACACCTCGCCGGCCTTGATGGAAAGATTCATGTCCTGCACCGCGGTCATGTCGTCGTAATCGACGCGCATGTCAACGGTGCGGATCATCGTGTTGTCGTCGGCTGGCATGGAAAAGCTCACGCAGGTAGTCGTGGAATGATACGCGGGGAGGTGGAGTGAGGTTTGCGACACAAGCCTCACCATCGGGCTTGGTTTTGATTTCATTCACATGCTCCGATCCACCGCCGCCGCCAGCTTCGCGCAGATGCGGATCGTCTCCGCCAGCACCTCCGGCGTGATCGACTGGGCGCCATCGGTCATCGCATGCGCAGGATCGGGATGCACCTCGACGATCAGGCCATCGGCGCCGCAGGCGACGGAGGCTTTGCACATGTCAGGCACCAGCCGGGCGTGGCCGGTGCCTTGCGATGGATCGACGATCACCGGCAGGTGCGTGCGGAAGTGAAGCTCAGGCACGACCGACAGGCTGAGCGTATTTCGTGTGTGATCCTCGAAGGTGCGTATGCCTCGCTCGCAGAGGATGACATTGGGATTGCCTGCTGCGAGGATGTATTCGGCGGCCTGGAGATATTCCTCGATGGTCATCGCCATGCCGCGCTTGAGCAGCACAGGCTTGGGCTGACGACCAGCCGCATCGAGCAGCTTGAAGTTCTGGCTGTTGCGCGTGCCGATCTGAAGGCAGTCGGCATAGCTGGAGACGAGTTCGACCTCACCGGGCGTGACCACTTCGGTGACGACGGCGAGGCCGGTTTCCTGCCGCGCCTTGGCGAGGAGCTTGAGTCCTTCTTCGCCCATGCCCTGGAAGCTGTATGGATTGGTGCGAGGCTTGAACGCGCCGCCGCGCAGGGCATGAGCGCCGGCGGCCTTGACCTTGTGCGCGGTTTCGATGATCTGCCTTTCGCTTTCGACGCTGCAAGGCCCGGCGATCATCGGAATATGCCTGCCGCCGATGATGCAGCGATCGCTGATGCGAACTTCGGTGCGTTTCTTCTTGCTTTCGAAGGCGGCGATTTTGTAGGGCGCGAGAATGGGCACCACGCGATCGACGCCCGCCAGTGTTTCCAGTGAGCCGCGATCCTTCTTGCGATCATCGCCGATGACCGCGACAACGGTGAGATCGGTGCCGACGATGACGTGATCCTTGAGTCCCATTTCGCGTACCCTCGTGATGACGAGTTGAACCTGTTCCTTGGTGGCATCGGGTTGCATGACAATGACCATGACGAAGCTCCTGGGGTTGGGAAAAAGTCAGTGAGTGGATGGCAATGGCCAATGACCATTGCAAATTGAAAATTGCAAAATGGAGGGACGGCGATCGCCGGCAATTCGAGCACTTTGCACTTTGCAATTTGCAATGGACATTTTGCAATTCCTGTCAGATGCACTGGAGTTCCATGTCGGTCGATTGGTGGCACACTGCTGATTTCTGAAAACAAAAAACCCCGACGCTTGCCGCATCGGGGTCGTAGGGTTCGAGCTTTTAAGCTGAAGTTACAACGTCCCCAATGCGGCCTGGAGCCAGTAAAAACCAAAAAAGCCGAAGGTGTCGGGGGCGAACTTCATGTTGGAATTATGTCACCGGTTCTGGAGCGTGTCAAATGAAACGACTGGGAATTCCTGAACAACCTCATGCCCAAGCCGCTTGCGGCTTCGCGATCCCCTGGTTCACGGTACATCGGGGGTTATTCAGAAGTCCCGTTGGTTTCTGCGATGGATTCGTTCGGCTGTCCGAGGCTCTATAATCGCGACTTCAGGAATCGCGCGGCCAACGGAAAATTCGCCCGGAATCTCCTGCTCGGAGCCTCAAGCCGGACATGTCCAACGCTCTTGAAATCTGGCATCTTTCCGATGGAAAGCCCGGGCACCTGAATCAGGTGCGCGGGTTGATCGCATCACTGCACCGAAGAGCGTCGCTGAATGTTCATGTCATTGATGTGCCTCCGCGCTCGCGCTCGCTGCTGCACTGGTTGCGCGGCAGCTTTCCGCCGGGTGCGGCGTTGCCTGACCCGACGCTGATCCTCGCCGCGGGTCAGGCCACGCACCCGGCGGCCCTGGCGGCCCGCCGATCGCGCGGCGGAAAAATCATCCTGATGATGGCGCCGCAACTGCCCGTGCGCTGGTTCGATCTCTGCATCGTGCCGGAACATGATGAAGTCAAACCGCGCGACAACATCATTTTCACCAAAGGCGTGCTCAACAACATCGAACCCTCAAACAGCGCATCGCCTTCGCGCGGATTGATCCTCGTCGGCGGGCCTTCGAAGAATTACGAATGGTCAGCCCCGGTTTTGACGGAGCAGGTCCGCGCCATCGTCACGCATGATGCGAAGGTTCAGTGGACGCTCACCACCTCAAGGCGAACCCCGGCTGACTACGCTGATGATCTCATGAGTCTCGCGCTGCCGAATCTTACCATCGTCCCCGCCGATCAGACGCCGGTGGGCTGGGTCGGCGAGCGAATGAAGGAATGTGGCCGCGTGTGGGTGACGGAAGACAGCGTTTCGATGGTGTATGAATCGCTCACCAGCGGCGCGGCGGTGGGCCTGCTCGCCATGCCGCGCGGCAGGACGGGGCGGGTGCTGCGCCCGGGTATCGCCAGGGTGATGGCGGGACTCGATGAACTGGTGAAGGATGGGATGATCACGACGTTTGAAACATGGCGCAGCACCGGCGAACTGCCGGCGCCATCGATGAAGATTGATGAGGCCGATCGCTGCGGGCAGATCGTGTTTGATCGGTTTCTGCGATGATTGTGTTTGATGGAACGTTGATGGTGGTTCGTCGTTCGCCAAGGCGAACGGCTAAATGGAGTTTTGTTCTTGCCTTTTTCCCGTCTGACCATTGTGCAACTGATCCCATCGCTCGAGTCGGGCGGCGTGGAGCGCGGCACGCTGGAAGTCGCCGGCGAACTGGTCAAACGCGGCCACCGCTCCATCGTCATCTCCGGCGGCGGCGGACTCGTCGAAAAACTCACCGCCCAGGGCGGCGAACACATCACCTGGCCCATCGGAAAGAAATCGCCGCTCACGCTGCGTTTTGTCGGCAAACTTCGCCGATTTCTCATTGATGAAAAGGTGAGCATCGTCCATGCCCGATCGCGCGTGCCTGCCTGGATCGGTTATCTCGCATGGAAAAAGATGGATGTCGCCACCCGGCCGCGCTTCGTCACCACCGTGCACGGCCTGCACACACCCAACCGTTTCAGCGCGGTGATGACCTATGGCGAGCGGGTCATTGCGGTATCGAAGACGATCGAGAACTATATAGAAGAGAACTATGTGAAGACGCCGCGCGAAAAGATGAAGCTGATATATCGCGGCGTGGAGCCGGAGGAGTTTCCCTATGGATTCAAACCTTCTTCGCAGTGGCTTGAAACATGGCGGCGGCAGTTTCCGCAGCTTGTCGGCAAGCCGGTGATCACGCTGCCTGGCCGGATCACCAGGCTCAAGGGGCACGCGACCTTCATCGATGTCATGGCGAAGCTCGCGCAGGAAGGCGGCGATGCGCAAGGCCTGATCGTCGGCGGGGAGGATGAGAATCGCAAGGGGTATGCAGCGGAGCTTCGCGGCGCCATTGAGCAGCACAAGCTGAGCAACATCACCTTTGCCGGTCATCGCAGTGATATCCGGGAGATATATTCCGTATCGACTTTGATATTGTCCCTCACCACGCAATCGGAATCGTTCGGCCGCACGGTGCTGGAGCCGCTGTGCATGGGTGTGCCGGTGGTGGGTTACGATCGCGGCGGGGTCGGGGAGATTTTGCGGGCGGTGTTTCCGCAGGGGCTGGTGGCGGCGGATGATCATGCGGCGCTCCATGCAAGAGTGAAGGAACTTCTCGCTTCGCCTTGCGTTCCCGCCGATCAGCGGCGGTTCACTTTGCGGAACATGCTCGATCAGACGATGGCGTTGTATGAAGAACTGGCGGGTGAGCGCGGATGAAACCCCTCGCGAGAAACCGCCATTTCAGATGGATGGGGGGGCGGTCTGTGCGAAGCCGCAAGCGGCTTGGTGATCGTTCTGTCAACGAGCGGGGCTGACGTGCCATGCCGGCGCATAATGCGTAAAATGCGTGGTCTGTCACGAACGGTTTTTTCCGGCGGTGTTGTTTTGTCGCGATTCACTGAAAGGTTGCATCATGCGTTTCATGCCCGCTTCACTGGTCGGTATCGCGCTGCTTTGTTTCACGCTCGCCTCCTGCAAGCCGGGCGATCCCGCAGGCCCTGAAAAGAAGGACAAGATGCCGACGAAAGAGATGAAGGATGTGCCGAAGAAGAATGGTGAGATCAAGGATGCGAAGCCGAAGGATGATGCGGCAAAGGATGCAGCCGCCAAGGACGAATCCGCCAGGATCGATCCCGCGCCGCTTCAGCCTCGCATCGCGCCGCCGCTTACCAAGGAGTATGCCATCTTGCAATCGAAGCCGGATCGTCTGATGGTGGAGTTGCCCAATCGTCTGATCGTGATCGCTCAGGAAATCCGCACCGCACCGGTTGTTTCGGCACAGGTCTGGATCAAGACCGGCTCCATCTATGAGCAGGAGCATGTCGGAGCCGGTCTTTCGCATTTTCTCGAACATCTGATCTCAGGCGGCACGACGTCCACCCGCACCGAAGCGGAGTCGAACGAAATCCTCGGGCGCATCGGCGCCCGCACCAATGCCGCCACCAGTTTGCAGCAGGTGTGGTATTACATCAACACCACGCGCCCCTATGCCGCCGATGCCATCGGCCTGCTCAGCGACTGGATGCTCAACAGCACGATCACCAAGGAGGAATACGACCGCGAAAGGCAGGTCATTCAGCGCGAATTTGAAATGGGCCAGGGCGAACCGGACCGCATCTTCTGGAAGATGATGCAGCAGGCCCGCTACAAGGCTCACCCCGCCCGTCATCCGACCATCGGCTACCTCGATGAGTTTCTCTCCATCACCCGCGATGAAATCTACGACTTCTACAAGCGGATGTACGTGCCCAACAACATGGTCTTCGTCGTGGCCGGCGACATCGAGAAGGAGAAGGTGATCGAGCAGATCGCCCAGCTTTGGAAGGATGCCAAGCCCGGCGAGTTGCCCAAGCTGGAGTTCCCGACAGAACCGGTGATCGAGAAGCCTATCGATGTAAGCGGCACGGCGGATGTCCGCCGTCCGCGCGTTCGCATCGCCTGGCCGGGCACGCGCCTGGCCGCCGAGGGGGATTACGCGCTCGATCTGCTCGGCTCGATCCTAGGACAGGGTGAATCATCGCGCCTGGTGCGAACCGTGCGTGATGAGCAGCGGCTGGTCAACTCGATCGGCGCATACAACTTCAGCGCCACCTGGGGTGAAGGCTTTTTCGGCATTGATGCCGACGTCGCCGTCGCACCGCCTGTTGAAGGTGAGGACCCGCACAAGAGAGTTGATGACGCCATTGCGAAGGTGCGGGCCGCGATTCTCGCGGAGGTGGAAAAGGTGCGGAAGGAGGGCGTGACGGCGGTGGAACTGGCCCGCGCCAAGCGACAGACGATCGCGCAGGTGGTTTACTCGGCACAGACCGCCCAGGCCATGGCCGACCGGTTGGCGCGCGATGTCATCGGCATGAGCGATCCTGATTACCTCAAGAAATACGCTGAATCCGTGCAGAAAGTGACGGCGGAGGAGTTGCAGGTCGCGGCGCGGAAATTCCTCGTGCCGCAGCGCACGATCATGCTGCGACTCACGCCTGCGGTGGGCGGGCCGCCGCCGGTGCTCACGCGGCCCAAGGATGAAGTCGATGTCGCAACACTCGCACCGCAGCCGTTCAATCTCGACAACAGCGAGATCATCAAGCTCATCCGTGCCCGCGGCAACGACGGCGCCGCGGCGACGAATGCCGCCGCCACGGAACCGGTGAAGCATTACACATTGTCCAACGGCCTGAAGCTGCTCGTCGGCCGCAGCACGACGATTCCCGCCGTCGCGATCGAGCTTTACCACATGGGCGGCCTGCTCGCCGATGATCCGGGCATCGAAGGCGTCGCCAATGCGACCTGGTCGATGTTGCCCAGGGGTACGACCACGCGCACCGCGCAGCAGATCGCCACGCAGATCGAGGACCTGGGTGCCGATCTTTCGACCTCGGTGGGCAACAACGTGCATTACACGAAGGCGTCGGCACTCAAGGAAGACTGGGCGACGGTGCTTGAGCTGGTGGCTGATGTGACGCTCAACCCGATCTTTCCCGAAGAGGAGTGGAACAACCTTCAGCGCAGGCTCGTTGCCGCGATCGAAAGGCAGACTGATACGTGGGATGGCGAGCTGGGCATCCGTTTCCGTGAAAGCTTCTTCAAGGATCACGCCTGGCAGACGCGACCGATCGGCAGGGCGGAAGTGGTCTCGGCGCTCAAGCCGGAGAATCTTGCCGCGTTCCACAGGAAGTCGCTGGGCGCCGACCAGGCCGTGCTCTGCGTGTTCGGTGATGTCGATCCTGAGGAAGTCGTAAGGAAGGCTGAAGCACTTTTTGCGAAAATGCCTGCAAAAGCACCGGTTTCCTTCGTTCCTGTTGCCGCGGCTTACCCCGGCGGCGGCGTGCTCGAGTTTCCCACACGCAAGCAGACCACGGCGGTCTGCTACGGATTCGGCCCCGGCGTCAAGCGAAGCGATGAAGACTTCGCCGCGATTCAGGTCATGCTGCGCGTCATCAACAACTTCCCCGTCGGCTGGCTCGATCAAGAGCTGCGCGGCTCGGCGCCCGCGCTCGTCTATGCCGTCGGCGCTTTCCAGCAGACCGGCATCATCCCCGGCTACATCGCCTTCATGTTCAACTGCAAGGCGTCGGATGTCGAGGAAGCCATCAAGCGCACCAACGGCGTCGCTCAGCGCATCCGCAACGAAACCGTGAACGATGCCACGCTGGCCCGCGCCAAGGCGGCGGTGCTCACCGGCGAGTTCCTGGGCAAGCAGTCCAACGGCGACCGCGCGATGGAGGCGGCACTCAACGAGCTTTACGGCCTGCCCGCCGATGAATCGGAAAAGTTCCTCGCCGCGGTGCAGGCGGTCGATGGAGCGAAGTTGCAGGCGGTGGCGCGAAAGTATCTGCAAAACCCGACGATCATCGTGATCAAGGAACAGGCGGCACAACCGGATTGAATTTTCCGCTTTTCACCATGCCGATTTACGTTTACGAATTCATCCACGAAGACGGCCAGCCCGGTGCGCGGTTCGAGCATCGACAGAAGATGAGCGACCCGCCGCTGAGGGTTCATCCGATCAGTCAGCAGCCGGTGCGTCGCGTGATCACGGCGGCGAACATCGGCGGCAAGGATTCGGAGCAGGCGATCGCGGCCAACATCTCCGATGATCGCATCGCGGCACTGGGCCTGACGAAGTACGTCAAGGCGGGTGACGGCGTTTATGAGAAACATGCGGGCAAAGGGCCGGATGTGATCTCGGCGGATGACAAGTAAATCCCTTCGTTTATTGATGGTCACTTTAGTAAAAGCCCCAAGCCCGACGGCTCGCGGACTCGCCATCGGGCTTGGCGCCACATGCGGCACATGAGCCAACATTTCAAGTCAAATCCATCGGGGAATTGGTCAGTTTCACCAGGCCCTGTTCCGTCAGGTGATACGCGTTTTCGATGCGTATGCCCGCATGCAGGTCGTGGCCATACAGCCCCGGCTCGGCGGTGAAGACGTCGCCGACGGCGAAGTGGTCGTCATGCAGGCGATTGAGTCGCGGCGCTTCGTGCGGATGGTGGCCGATGCCGTGGCCCAGGTGATGGCGGAAGGCGTGGCCGTCGAAACCATCAAGCATGCGCTGTGTTTCCTCGAAAAGTCTTTTGCAACGGACGCCCGGCTTCACCGTCGCTTCGATGAAGGCGAGTGATTCGAGGATGCGCTGATGAGCGCGCTGCTGTTGCGTGGAAGGTTCACCGCCCACGATGAAGCTGCGGCACATGTCGCCGTTGTAGCCGCGCACGATCACGCCCAGGTCGAGGATCGCGATCTCGCCTTTCTTCATCGCACGTCGTCGCGGCGCGCTGCCGATGGAGCCGACCTGAAAATCGTTGCCCAGCTCGCCGATCATCTCGCCCACGTGCTGCGTGATGACTTCCTGAAGCTGCGACCAGAGTTTCGTTTCATCGAGGCCGGGCGCGATGGTTTTTCTCGCGTGTTCATAGGCTTTCTCGCTGGCCTCCAGTGCGAACGAAAGCAGGGCGACCTCATCGGCGTCCTTCGTGCGGCGAAGGGAGCGCAAGGTGGGCATCAGGTCGATGACCTGGGCATCTCCGGCGAACATTGGCCACAACGCGCGGTCGCAGCCGACGCGTTTCACATCGGACCATGCCGGTTGCAGTGCGGCCAGTGCGTTGCCGCGCTGGTCATCGACCAGCGTGCAGTCATCGTTGGCGTGATAAACACAGATTTCTTCGGCGGCGACACCATGACTCAGCGGGCCGGGCAGCGCGAGAATCGTCGGGCCTTCGCGGTCGATCCAGACCGCGGGGCGATGCACGAAGCGCGGCCAGTAACCGGTGAAGTAGTGAACGTGCCGGCGATCGGTGATGACCGCGCCGCGCAGGTCGAGCGGGCGCATCGCCTCGCGCAGCCTGTTCTGTCGATGACGACAGGCTTCGAGCGAGAGTGCGGGGACGGACGGTGAGGTACACATGACGGCGCATCATACAGCCGTTGAAAAGGTGATTTTCAAGCCCGATGGCGAGTCCGCGAGCCGTCGGGGTATTCCGTGGCTGATACCCCGACGGCTCGCGGACTCGCCATCGGGCTTGGGAGGAATGCCCTTGATTTTGAATGATCCGTTTTCAGTCCCTTGCCGGGCTTTGCGGGTTGCCCACCAGTTCCGCGTTGGTCTTGAACCGTTCCAATGCCTTGAGGAGTTGCTCGACCTGCATCGGCGGCTGCATGGCCAGCAGCCTTCGGCGAAGGGCGGTCATCGTGGTCAGTTCCGCGGGGTTGAGCAGCAGGTGTTCCTTGCGTGTGCCGCTGGCGGCCAGATCGATGGCGGGAAAAAGGCGGCGCTCGGCGATCTTGCGATCGAGGATGAGCTCCATGTTGCCGGTGCCTTTGAACTCTTCGAAGATGACCTGGTCGCCGCGTGAGCCGGTATCGACCAGGGCGGTGGCGATGATGGTGAGTGATCCGCCTTCCTCGAATTTTCGCGCGGCGCCGAAGAGTTGCTTGGGAATCGCCAGTGCGCCGGAATCAAGGCCGCCCGACAACGTGCGGCCGGTGTTGACCAGTCCCGGCGCGGTGTTGAAGGCGCGGCCGACACGGGTGAGCGAATCGAGCAGAATCACCACATCCTTGCCGCACTCGGCCAGCCGCTTGGCGCGTTCGATGGCGAGCATGGAGAGGAAGACATGGCGCTCCGGGGGATGATCGTTCGAGCTTGCCCATACCTTGCAGGGCACGTTGCGGCGGAAGTCGGTCACTTCCTCCGGGCGTTCATCGACGAGCAGGGCGATCACTTCCGCATGGGGATGATTTTTGCGGATGGCGGTGGCGATGTTTTTCAGCAGCGTGGTTTTGCCAGCCTTGGGCGGCGAGGTGATCATCGCCCGCTGGCCGAAACCGATGGGGCAGAAAATATCGATCAGCCGGCAGTCGGCGGGGCAGCCGGGGTATTCGAGCGTGATGCGCGGATGCGGATCGATGGTGGTCAGGTCTTCAAACCGGCGGGTCTTGGCGTATTCCTCCGGGGACAGGCCTTCGATGGCAATCACATCCCGCACCGCTTTGGCATTGGGCCCGATCGGGTTGATGCGATGCTTGAGCTTCACCTTTTTTTTCTGACGGTGCCGCTGATGGGCGAGCAGGTGATCCTGATTGACCGCGTTGTTGCCGTTGGCGCCGAAGGGGCGGCCCAGTTCGACTTCGATCTGCACGCCGGGCCGCAGATGAAAACGATCGACCAGATTCGCAGGCAGGACCGGATCACCCGGATCGGAAGCGAGCGAGCCTTCGAGGGACCGGACGCGGCCATCACGGTTGAACAGTTCGAGTATGCCGGTGGAGGATGGTTGCATGGGAGATCGGGGAACAGGAGACGGAAACAGATGAAAGATTTAGCCGTTCGCCTTGGCGAACGAAGGATGCCCACAAACCGATCGCGCGGTCACAGGAGCGGGCCAGTCGCATTGGCAAAGCGGACGGTTCAATAGAGAGTGTTCAAAAGGCAAGGTGTACCGGCGGCGACGAGGCGGACCTCAGTCCGCGACGATCAGGCATCGGCAGGCGCTGACAGGTGGCCTCTGAATGCCGAACTGGAGCCGGGGGGCCGGGAAACCCAGCGGTGTGATCCGATCAAAACGGACTTTCCCATTCCTTTGGATCATCACACAGGCGCCTGACGCAGGCGCAAAACCACGACGGATGATTTCATCAAGCCCGATGGGAACAAGCCGGGACCCCCCGGGATCCCCGGAACCCCCGGGACCCGCACGAAGGCGGCAATACAGCAAGGCAAAAAACGAACCCAGGTTCCCAAAACGATTCTGACCATTCCGGGGCTTCCAAGGGGGATTCCGCGGAACGTGCAGGCTTTGACGATAGGCTGCGGGGCAGGGCTTCCCAATTCACCCAGGCCCCCCCGGAACCCAAGATCTGGCAGCCGGGCGACCTTCGATCGATGGGAAACACCTGACAGACTGATACATTAGCTATCGGTCGCCCGCTCTGCAAGGGTGAAACGAAAAACGATGAAATGTTGAAAAGTTCCAAGGACCCGTTTCCAGAGTTTGAAAACTTTTGGGTGGGTGAAAACTTCCGGGTGGCTGGGGCTGAGTCCGCGAAGCCCCGGCCCGGATGCACGAAGCAAGGTGGCGCAACTGAAGGCTGAGGGTCGCCAGGCCGGGGCTTCGCGGACTCAGCCCCAGCCACCCAAAGGTTCTCAGCCATCCCAAAGTTCTCCAGCCCCAGCCACCCAAAGGTTCTCAGCCCCCGGCCTGATCACTTCAGGGAAACAGCGCGGTCTGCCGCATGAACCTTGGAAAAAACTCCATCAGCCCGATCATCGTGCTCACGGCCCCCCGCATGTGTTCGACGAGCACATCCAGGGCGTGATCCGCCGGGTTGAAGCTGTCGCGGCGGCAGATGGCCAGGTACCGCTCCTCCACGCGCTGCCAGTCGCGCCATAGCGTGCTGAGAATCGCCGCGGTCTCCTCGCCGGTGAGCAGCGGGCTCAGGCGAATCGCATGATCGACGATCGCCATCAGGTGGGGCACCAGTTCGGATTGGTGGGCTTCGTAATGTTTGCGCCAGTCGCTGTCCGGCCTGGTGACGGCACGATGGAACAGATGAGCCGGGCTTTCACCGGCGTGCCGCTCCATGTAATGGTTGAACGGCCCGGCCCCCAGCCGCTGCTTGATCGTGCCATACGCCGCCATGCGATCGGGGGACCGGTCCGCGAGTTTGGCTTCCTTCGCGCCGTCACTGAGCCACTGGAGATCCTTCTGGAGTTCGAGCAGGGCGGCATGGAACTTCGCGGAAGCGCCGATGGGCCGGCCGCTTCTGGGTTTGGCCGCGATGGCGCGAAGCTCATCCTTCTCCACCAGTCGCAGCTTTTCATATTCCACCAGCACCACGGTGATGTTGTCCGGCCCGCCTCGCTCGTTGGCCGCGGTGACCAGTTGCCGGCAGATGTCGTGCAGCGAGGCGTCGCCGCTGCGGACGATCCCGTCGATGATCGGCTGAGGCACCGGGTCCGTCAGGCCATCGGTGCAAAGCAGCAGGCGGTCGCCGGGCTTCAGTTGCAGATGAATGACCTCCGGATCCAGCGGCCGGCCGATGCCGATGAACTGCGTCAGCAGCCGCTGATGGATCGTCTCAAGCTGCGGATGGTTCGCCTGGTCGCTGGCGGCGGCAGGGCGGGACCCCAGACGAAAGTGATCGGTGGTCAGGCATTGGACCTGTCCCTGGCGAAGCAGATAAGCCCGCGAGTCGCCGGCGTGAAGGATGTAGGCGTTTCGGCCATCGACCAGCAGCGCCGAGAGCGTGGCCCCCATGCCGCGCAGCGATTCGATCTGCGTGGCCAGGTCGCGCATCTCCCGGCTGACTTCAACGGCGATGTCGCCGAGGATGGCCTTGAGCAGCTCGACATCGAGCGAGGCCAGCTTTCGCAACCGTCTTCGGATCAGATGCCCCAGTCCGAAAGCGACGATCTGCGACGCCGCCTCGCCCGATGGCCGGCCGCCCAGCCCGTCGCAGACGATGAACAGCCCCATGTTCGGATCGCAGTGGCAGGCGTCCTCGTGGGTCAGACGCTGACGCCCGACATCGCTGAGGTGGGCGGATTGAAGAGTCGGCAGGACGGCAGGCATGAGATGTCGGGCATCATAATCGGGAAAAGAGCGGATGACGAACGGAAAGAGAAAGGCAGAAAGACAGAAAGGCTAATACTTATTATTTAATACTTAATACTTATTGGTTAATGCCGGAGCAGGCGCGCCACCGCAATAGATACCCCCCCAGACTACGCCGCGCGCCTTGCAGTACCACTGCCTTCCAATAACTATTAAGTAATAAGTATTAAGTAATAAGTATTAGCCTTTCTGCCTTTCGCCATCGGGTTTGGGTTTATTCGAATGTTTCTCAGAACGCCCGCCGTTTGGGTTTGATGTCGTACTCTTCCGCGAGTTCTTCGAGGATGTTGCGGATGTCGTTGTCGGAGAGTTTGCCGCTGCCGTCCTTGTTGTGGCGTTTGAAGCGGGCGGCGATGTCTTCGTCGATGCCTTTGATGAAGGCGGAGCGTTCGGTGGCGTCGAGGCGACCGTCGCCGTTGGCGTCGTACTTTTTCACCCAGCGGTCCAGTTCCTTCTTGCCGGCCTCGGCGGCGCGGAAGGCGGCGGCTTCGAGTTCCTCGCGGTCGGGGCGGCCGTTGCCATCCGTATCGACCCACTTGATCGCTTCGGGCAGCATGGTGATGCCCAGAATCTGCATTCGCGTCTGCATCGCCCGGCGTTCGTCGCGCGACACTTCGCCATCGCCGTCGGCGTCGAGCAGGTTGAGTTCCCACTTCTTGCCGACTTTCTCCAGTTCCTCGCCGAAGGCGACGATCTCCCGGCTTTCCTCTTCGCTGAGTTTGCCGTCGCCGTCGGCGTCGAAGTGCTTCATGCCGATGTCGTCAAAGCGCAGCCACCACTGGTCCCGCGGGTCCTTCATGACGGCGGCCCGCTCGTTTTCGTCGAGGATGCCGTCCCCGTTTTCATCCCACTTGCGCACCTGCCGTTCCCGGCCTTCCTTGATCGCCGCGGTGATCTGCTCCTTGCGTTCCTCGCGGGAGAGCTGGCCGTCGCCATCCTTGTCCCATTTTTCCAGTTCCTCCCGGCGGCGCTCCTCGCCCCGGCCGCGACGGGGGCGGTCGGGATTCTGGGCATTGCCGGCCCCCGGAGCCGGCGTCAGCGGCGTGGCCTTGGGCAGTCTGCCGGCGGCCAGGGCTTTGTTGGCCTCGTCGCGCTCGGCGTTTTCGAGCGAGCCGTTTTTGTCCTTGTCGTACTCGGCCAACATGCGGGTGCGCAGGTCGCGGCGGTAGGCGTCGATTTCGAACCAGTCGAGCTTCTTGTTGTTGTTGGCGTCGAAGCGGAGAAGGGCCGGCCATTTCTCGAAGGATCGGGCAAAGGGTTCCTCGCCCTTGGCGCTGGCTTCGAATTCGGATTCGTCGAGTTCGCTGTCCACGCCCGAGGCTTTGAGGAAGCGGGCCCGCTCGCTGCCGGGCTGGTAGGGATCGATCGCATCCTTGAGCAGGTCGGCGACGGCGGCGGGCTGTTTGACCGCCTCATCCTGAGCCAGGCCGGTCGCGGGACCGGTCAGCAGCGTCGCCGTCACGGCGGCGCCCAGCAGGAAGCGAAGAGGACGGGGGAGATGGTTGCTCGCAATGGACATGGTCATGTTGCTCTCCGGGCGGGTTTTGCAACCCCGATGAACGGACGGGGTAGGTTCTGGTTTGACGGGCGATTCAAAGCGGGAAGGTGAAGATGCTCATGGATTTAGGTGGATTGACGCGGATTGACGCGGATTGAAGCGGCGAAGGTTACGAACCCGATACGGGACATTTTGCCTGGTGAATGTAACGGAAACACTTACTTCATCAATGGAAGTTAAGCCTTGATGCCAACCAGTCCTACAGGGGCCGGTGCGGATGGGATGCAGAAAATCTCCGGGCCGGGGGGCCGGGATGCGAATAAGTTGGCTGTTGGAGCGTTAGGCTGCAAGAGGAAAGGTCCAACGGCTAAAGTCGGGAGAGACGCAGAGGCCTAAAGTGGTTGTAGGCGGCGGTATTATGCGGACTTTGGCGCGGCGAGGATGTCTGGAAGCGAGGTCTTCCCAAGCATGAGGCAAAAACAGCCGATGCGATTCCAGGTTTTGTGACGGTTGACATCTGAGCCGCGCGGCTTGGATATGGATGTGAATCATGAATGTTGTGGATGCACTGATCGAGACCCAGCGAATCAGCCCTGAGCAGCTTGCCCAGGCGCAGGCCAGGAGCAAGCAGGAAGGCTGCCGGCTGGATCGCGCTTTGATCTCGCTGGGCTTCATCGAAGAGGAGGAAATCCTCCGCATCGCCAGCGACCAGCTTTTCATTCCCTTCACCGACCTGGCCAATGTCCGCATCCCCCGCGAAGCGATCGATGCCATGCCTTCGCGCATGGTGCATCAGAAGCATCTGCTCCCCCTGGCGCGTTTCAACGGCACGCTCAAGGTCGCCACCAGCGATCCCTTCGATCTTTACGCCTTCGATGAGCTTCGCCTGCTCACCGGTCTCGAAATTCAGCCGGTGCTCGCTCTTGAAGATCAGATCAACACCGCCATCAAGACCTACTACGGCCTGGGCGGCGACACCATCAACCAGATGATGGGCGAGAACGACAGCCAGACGCTCACTCTCGAAGAGGGCGCTGAAGACCTGATGGAGATGGCGCAGGAAGCGAGCGTCATCAAGCTGGTCAACGAGATTTTCATCGAGGCGATCAACGAGCGTTGCAGCGACATCCACATCGAGCCGTTCGAGCACGATCTGAAGGTGCGGTATCGCATCGATGGTGTCTTGCAGGATGCTTCGGTGCCCGCGGAGATCAGGCGGTTCCAGAACGCGATCATCAGCCGCATCAAGATCATGGCGAAGCTGAACATCGCCGAGAAGCGTCTGCCGCAGGATGGCCGCATCAATCTGACGCTGGGCAACCGGCAGATCGACATCCGCGTCAGCGTGATTCCGATGCTCTTCGGCGAAGGCATCGTGATGCGCATCCTCGACAAGGCCAACGTGCTGTTCACCCTGCCCGAACTGGGCATGGCGGCGGACACGTTCTCCGTGTTCAAGGAACAGATCGACCGGCCCCACGGCATCATCCTCGTCACCGGCCCCACCGGCAGCGGCAAAACGACCACGCTCTACGCCGCCCTCTCCGCCATCGTCAAGGGCGACATCAAGTGCATCACCATCGAAGACCCCGTCGAATATCACCTGGCCGGCGTCAACCAGATTCAGGTGCAGTCGAAGATCGACATGACCTTCGCCCGCGGCCTGCGAGCCATCCTGCGTCACGACCCCGATGTCATCATGATCGGTGAAATCCGCGACCTCGAAACCGCCGAGGCGGCGATCCAGGCTTCGCTCACCGGTCACCTGGTTTTGTCCACGCTGCACACCAACGATTCGTGCAGTGCGGCCACGCGATTGATCGATATGGGCGTGGAGCCGTTCCTTGTCACCAGCACGCTCAACAGCGCGATGGCGCAGCGGCTGGTGCGCCGGGTCTGCCCCAACTGCAAGGTGGAATACGAGCCGGATTACGACACGCTGCCGCGCGATTTCAAGATCGAACGGGGCACGAAATTGTGGAAGGGCGCCGGCTGCCGCAAGTGCCACAACACCGGCTACCGAGGCCGGACGGGTTTGTACGAACTGATGACCATGACCGACGAAATCCGCGAAAAGGTCATGCAGCGCTGCGGCGCCCACGAAGTGGAACGCATCGCCAGGGCCCAGGGCCTGCGCCTGCTCCGCGAAGACGGCTGGCGCAAGGTGCTGCTGGGCGAAACGACCCCGGATGAAGTGGTGCGAAGCACGAAGATGTAGGGAGATTTCGGGTTTGGGATTTCGGATTTGGGATTGGAAGACAAATCCGAAATCTCAAATCTCAAATCCGAAATTCGAAATCCCAAATCCGAAATCGAAAATCGTTCATGGCTCAATTCCAATACATCGCGCGAACGACCGCCGGTGAGAAGGTCACCGGCATGTTGGAGGCGGCCACCGAGGCCGCGGCGGTGCGTGCGCTCGATGAGAAGAGCCTCTACCCCGTGCGGGTGGTGCAGCAGGCGGAGAAAAAAAGCGAGATGGCCGGCATGGGCATCCGCACCCGCGAGCTGTCGTCGATCTACGAACAGCTTTCCGATCTGCTCAAGGCGGGCGTGCCGCTGCTTCGGTCGCTCGAAACGCTGTCGCGCACCAACTCGAACAAGCGGGTGGTCGCGGTGGTGAAGCAGATTCACGACGATGTGGCCACCGGCAAGGCGCTGGAGGAGGCGATGGGCAATCAGCCGGCGGTTTTCTCCGTGCTGCAATGCGCGATGATCCGTGCCGGCGAGCGCGGCGGGTTCCTCGAGGCGGTGCTGGCGGACATGGCGGTGTACCTCGAAAGGCAGGATGCGCTGCGCTCGAAGGTGCGCGGGGCGATGATCTACCCGGCCCTGCTGGTGATGGTGGGGCTGGGGGTGGTGATGGTCTGCCTGGTGTGGATGGTGCCCAAGTTCAAGCCGATTTTCGCCAATTTTTCGCTGCCTCTGCCCAGCCGGATGCTCTTTGCCGCCAGCGATCTGGTGATGGTCTATTGGCCGATGACGCTGATGGGCGTGGCGCTGGGGTCGATCGCCCTGTCGCTGTTCATGAAGACCCCCACGGGCGGGAACCTGTTTCACTGGGTGCAGCTTCGCATTCCGCTGGTGGGCCACGCGATCAGGATGGTGAGCATCACGCGCTTTTGCCGGGTGCTGGGCACCATGCTCGCCGCCGGCGTGCCGCTGCTTCAGGCGCTGGCCATCGCCCGTGACGCGGCGGGTCTGCCCAGCCTGGCCAGGAGCATCGAGACGGCGATCGATTCGGTGCGCGGCGGGCACGGGCTGTCGTCCCCCTTGCGCGAGAGCGGGCTGTTCCCGCCGCAGCTTTTGGAAATGATCGCGGTGGCGGAGGAGTCGAATCAGCTTGAGAAGGTGTTGCTGAAAATCTCGGACACGGTGGAGAAGCGCACCAACGAGCAGGTCGATGCCGCCGTCCGGCTGCTGGAGCCGGTGATCCTGGTGCTGCTGGCCGGCGTGGTTTTGTTTGTGGCGATGGCCCTGCTTTACCCGATCTTCACGATGTCGCAGACGATTCGGTAAAGACCAAAGGCAGGTTCCGAGTTTCGAGTTCCGAGTTCCGAGTTGTTCAAGCCTCGGCACGAAACTCGGAACTCGAAACTCGGAACCTGGAACTATTCCTCATGCAAGGAATCACACGCAACGTCGTTTGACTTGAAGGTTCCGACAACTCAGAACTCGGAACTCAGAACTCAGAACTTTTTTACGGAGTTGATTTGATGGAAACGCAACGTTCATTCAGTGGTCCTTCCCGCCGCGCCGTTCGCGCGGGCTTCACGCTCATCGAAGTGCTGCTGGTCATCGTCATCATCGGCATGCTGGCCACGGTGCTCATCGTGACCGTCGGCGGCAGCGGTGACGGCGCCCGCATCGACACCACCAAGCTCTCGCTTCAGAAGATCGAATCGAAGGTCGAGCTTTACAACCTCCACACCGGCCGCTTCCCCAGCGAGGCCGACGGCGGCCTCAAGGCGCTGATGGTCAAGCCCAGCGATGAAAAGGTCGCGGAAAAATGGCGCGGCCCCTACGTCCAGGAAGCCGAAATCAAGGACGCCTGGAACACCGAATTCAACTACGAACTCGTCGAAGCCGGCGCGGCCCTCACCGGCGGCAAAAAGTTCAAGCTCTGGTCCAACGGCCCCGACGGCCAGAGCAGCACGGAAGATGACATCCGCAATTGGGAAGAAGCCAGGTAAGCGAATTGATCGTTGGCCGTCCGCCTTGGCGAACGGAGTCGTCTCGCCTCGCGTCAACGCATTGAAGCGGCCTCCGTCCGCCGAGGCGGACGGCCAAATGGAATGGTCATGCGTATGCCTTTCCAACCTGAAACGCGCTTCGCTCCGCCTTGCCGACGATGGCGGGGCGTTTTCGCTTCATCGGGCTTCACGCTGGTGGAGGTGCTGCTGGCGATGGGCATCTTCATCGTGCTGGCGGGTGTGATTTCCTACACGATGTTCGGCTCGCTGTCGGACCGCTACCTGGAGGACGGCGCCGACCGGTTCGGCACATTGATCCGCATGGTGCGGGCCGAGGCGGCCAACCAGGGGCGGCGGATGCGGATCGCCTGGAGCGCCGGCGAGGATCGCATCCTCATCGAGTGGGAGCCGCAGCCTCTGGCGCAGTCGGGGCAGTTCGTCGAGTTCAAAGGGGCAAGCTGGGTCGGCATGATCCCCAACGACATGGTGCGCATCGTGGGCAACCACCGCGAAGGCGCCACGGAAAAGGACGCCCTGACCTTTGGCGGTTCGCCCTCGGCTTCGCGGGAGGCGGAGGCCAAGGCGGCTTCGATCATCGAGTTTTATCCCGACGGCTCGTGCGATTCGGTGAAGGTGGAACTGGCCTCGCGCGACGAGGGCGACACCCGCCGGGCGATCGTCCAGATGGATGGCATCAACACCAGCGTGACCTCGAACATTTACGATTCGATCGAGTACGCCCAGTGGCG
Organism: uncultured Phycisphaeraceae bacterium; assembly: GCA_964649195.1. Lineage (GTDB taxonomy): Bacteria > Planctomycetota > Phycisphaerae > Phycisphaerales > Phycisphaeraceae > JTS-RE9. The sequence continues at coordinate 23,808 of CAZYPK010000018.1, read as the reverse complement.
GGAAGAGATGAATGTCTCCTTGGAGATGAGCCGTGGGTATTGAACGTGACATGTTGATGGATCGAACTCCCCTGCCGAGAGGGAGGGGCGCGATGCGCGGCGCGGTGCTGATGGAAGTGGTCTTCGCGCTGTCGCTGTTTTTTGTCGGGGCGGTCTTCGTGATGAACGGGCTTAATGGCGCGCTTCGCGGGGTGGGGACGATCAGGCTCGAAGCGGACGCGGCGGACCTGGCGGTGACGACCTTCAGCGAGGTGCAGATGGGTTTGACGCCGCTCCAGAGCGTCGGTCCGGTGGGCGTGGCTTACGCGGGCAGCGAGGGCTGGACGTATGAGCTGGTGGTCTCAGGCGTCGAGGACGCATTCGATCTGCCGCAACTGAAGAGGCTGGAGATTGTCGTTCGCAACGAGGCGGGCGAGTTCGCCTATCGCACCACGCATCTGATGTGGGAGAACCCCAATCCGCAGCCTGTGGCACCGGGGGTGCCGGGTGTCGATCAGATTCCCAGCGATCTGGCGGGCCAGATTCCCGGCGGTGATTTCGGCGGCGCGCTGGGCGATGCGCTGAGCGGCGCGGCCGGTCGCGGCAACCTGCCCGATGCGGCGTCGCGCTTTCCGGCCATCGGCGGCGGCAACGCGGGCGATGCGGCGTCTCGTTTCCCGCAAGGCGGCAATCGTGGCATCGGCGGCAACGGAACCCCCGGAACCACTCCTCCGCAGCGGCCGACGCCTGCGGACCTGGAAAAACTGAACCCTGAAAATATCCCGCAGCGGCCGCAAGGCGGACAAGGCGGCGGACGGCGCGGAGGTGGCCGATGAATCCATGCACGCGCCAACTTCGATGCGGGCCGGGCTTCACGCTGATCGAAGTGATCCTCGCGGTATCGCTGTCGGTGCTGCTGATCGGCACGGCGCTTTGGTTTCATCATCATGCCGGGGTGGTTCGCACCGCGGTGTCGCAGGAGGCGTCGGACATCGCGGCGCGGCGGCAGATCATGGATCGCATCACGGCGGATCTGCGCGGCGCCATCGCCCTGCCGGGGCAGGCCGGTTCGCTGGACGGCTCGACGGATCGCGTGACGTTCATCACCGCGACGCTGCCGGGCAGGAACGTCTGGACCGAGCAGAAGCTGACGGAGACGCCGCCGGCGGCGGAGCAGGATCTGCGGCAGGTCAGCTACGGGCTGGCGGTGTATGAGGATGAGCAGGGCAACCGCTTCATCGCGGGCATCGACGCCTCGGTGCAGCGGATTCTGTCGCCCAAGGTGGTCGAGGCCAACGCCGGCGGTCCCACGAACAACAGCCAGCTTGTGACCGCGCTGCTGTCGAGCAAGTATCGGTTCATGCGTTTTCAGTTCTGGGACGGCGCGACGTGGCAGATTGAATGGAAGGACCAGCCCGCGCCGCCGGTGGCGGTGGAGGTGGTGCTCGGCGAGGAGCCGCTGGCGGAGAACGAGGAGCCGCTCCAGTATTCGCACGAGACGATTCGCCGGGTGATCTTTCTGCCATCGGGATCGCCCACGGCGGAGGAAGGCTCGATCATCCAGGGCCTGGGCGGAGGTGGGCCGTGAGAAAAACAGGACAGCAGGAAAGCAGGAAAACAGGAAATGGAAAGTCGGATGAGTGCGCGAAGATGGCGATGTCTTTCTCCGCCCGCTCTTCCGGCTCCTTCCGCTCTTCAGGCTCCATGAAGAGCATGAACAGCGCGGGCGAGCATGGTGCTGCGTCCACGCCTCCAGTCTCTTCCTGCTCCTTCCGCTCTTTCCGCTCTCCCGGCTCTTTTGGCTCCCCCGGCTCCCCCGGCTCCTTCCGCTCTTCCCGCTCTTCCCGCGGCATGATTCTCGCGGCGGTTTTGGTCATCACCGTGCTCAGCGCGATGGTGGCGGCGGGGGTGCTGTTTCGGATGCATGCCGAGAGCAGCGCCTCGGTCGCGGCGGCCAACGGGGAGCAGGCGTATCAGGCGGCGATGAGCGGGGTGCAGACGGTCATCGCCCTCATGTCGCCGGTGCAGCAGGAAGCGGAGATGGTCGAAGGCGTGGCGGTGCCCGCGCTGACCTTCGCCGATCCCGCCGTCCTGGCGGACCCGGCCAAGTGGTACGACAACGAAACGCTCTTCAGGAACCGCCTGGTGTTCGATGACGGGGCCAACCGCTGGTATTACTCGATCTACTCCGCCGGGACGATCGACCGCGACAGGGTCCGCTTCGGCCTGACCGATGAGGCGGGGAAGATCAACATCAACACCGCCGATGAAGCCACGCTGCTGCGTTTGCCCGGCATGACGCCGCAGCTCGTCGCGGCCCTGATGGACTGGCGCGACGGCGACAGCGACACCCGCCCCGACGGCGCCGAGCAGGATTATTACGATCAACTGCCCCAGCCTTATTTCGTGCGCAACGGCCCGCTTCAGACGATCGAGGAACTCTTGATGATCAAGGGCTTCACCGGCTCGATCGTCTATGGCGAGGACGCGAATCTCAACACGCTGCTGGAGCCCAACGAGGATGATGCGGACGAGCAGTTTCCGCCGGACAACAACGACGGCGTGCTGGACATGGGCCTGTTCGGCGCCGCGACGACCGCCAGCCGCGGCCCGGACCTCAAGAGCGACGGCACGACGAAAACCGATCTCAACGGCAACGCCAACGCGGTCCGCGCCAAACTCCTCGAACTGGGCCTCTCCACCCAGACGGCCACCTTCGTGCAGCAGGTCCGCGCCGATGGCGGCAGGTTCACGCACCCCAGCCAGCTTCTGGAAATGACCTACACCATCACCCGTGATTCCAACGATGGCGGTCGCGGCGGCGGCGGCGGTCGTGGTCCTTTTGGCGGCAGGGGGGCCAGCGGTCCTCGCCGAGGCGACCGGATTCAATCCCGCGTCACCATCGATGACATGCCGCTGATCATGGAAAACTTCACCACCGCCCGGGCCGGCGGACGGACGCCGGTGGTGGGATTGCTCAATGTGAACACCGCTTCCGTCGCGGCTCTGGCGGCGCTGCCGGGCATCGATGCCGGCATCGCCCAGCAGATCGTCGAAACCCGCGTGAACCTGAGCCTGGAAGATCGCGGCAACACCGCCTGGCTGGTGACGCAGAATCTGTTGGAGCCGGAGGATTACAAGGCCGTCGCCCCGAAACTCTGCACGCAGGGTTATCAATATCGAATCAGAGTCATCGGCTTCGGCGTGCCTTGCGGCCGGTACCGCATCTTCGAGGTGGTGCTGGATGTGGCCGGCCCGCAGCCGAAGGTGCTCTATCAGCGGGACATCACGCGCCTGGGTCTGCCGTTCCCGTTGGATGTGGAGCAGGAGGAGTTGTGACGAGCCGCGACTCAACGAGTCGCGGAGATGAACGGAAAGAAGGGTGGTCCGTTGCGCAAAGGTGTTCGAGATTTGCAGTGCAGGGTGTGCGCGGCGCTCCTTCAGGTTGTGAGCGTCCGCGACTCGTTGAGTCGCGGCTCGTATCAGCATCAAAAATCGGCGGATTCTCAGACGCTGAAAGAGTGGGAGATCGGATCGGGCGGGTGATCAGGAGATTTTGAACGAACGGCAAGGATATGACCGACTCGTGCGTTATGCGCAGGCGGACGGATTTAGCCGTTCGCCTTGGCGAACGAATGTGACGGTCTGTCGGATGGCGATGTTTTGGAAGCAGGTGGATCATGGCCAAACCGTGGCTTGAAAAAACGAAGTCGTTCCTCACCGCCGGTCCGCCGCCGCGGTTTGTGGCGTTGGACATGGAAGGCCGCAAGCTGCGGGTGGTCTATGCCGACCCTGGCCGGGGGATGCCCACCTTCCGCACGCTGGCGCTGGTCGAGGCGCCTGCGGAGGTGGATTTGAAGAACGCCCAGGCGCTGGGCCGGTTCATCGGCGGGGCTCTCAAGCAACTGAACCTCTCCTCCACGCGGGTGCTGATGGATGTGCCTCGCAGTCAGAGCGTGCTCAAGACGCTGACGCTGCCTCCGGTCGAGCACGAGCGCGAGTTGCCGGCGATGGTGCGGTACCAGGTGGAAAAGGAGCTGCCGTTCCCGCTGGACCAGGCGGTGATCGATTTCACGGTGGATGAGCATTACGTGGCCGATGCGGGTGATGAGTCGAGCGTGGTGGCGACCAGGCCTCAGACGATCGATGTGCTGGTGGCCGCGGTGCAGCGGTCGGTGGTCGAGCATGCCCAGAAGGTGGCGGAGGCGGGGGGGTTCAGGCTGCACCGGCTGGGGCTGCGTCCTTATGCCGACATGCGCTGCCTCAATGCCTGCCTGGCCCCGGCGGAAAGGCGGATGAGCATCCTGCTGGTTCACGTGCTGCCGGGCGAGGTGGAGATCAACCTGCTCATCGAAGGGGCCCTGGCCTTCAGCCGCTCCGGGCTGATTCGCCAGCACGATGATGATGGCCGGCCTTACAGCGAAAAGGAAATCCTCGAAGGCTTCGTGGTGGAGATCGCCCGCAGCGCCCAGAGCGCCCTGTCGGCCCATCGCGGCCGCAAGATCGAACGGGTCTATCTGGCCGGTGACACGGGACAGGAACAGACCATCGTCGAGATGCTCGCCCAGCGGTTCCGCATGCCTTGCGCCGTGCTGGAGCCGACCGAGGCGCTGAAGCTCAATGCCGGTGAACTGGCCGGCCCCGGGTTCATTTCGCCCATCGGCCTGGCGATCGCCCACGGCACCGCCGAGCGGATGCCCTTCGATTTTCTCAACCCGAAGAACCCGCCCATCGAGCGGAACATCAAAAAGATCCGTGCCGTCACCCTGGCCACCGCCGCCTCGCTGCTGCTGCTGATCGGCTTCACCTGGGGCATGATCAGCCGGACGAGCGCCGCCTCGCAGCTCGCCTCGCTTCGCACGCAATACAACGACCTGAAAAAGAACAACGACCCGATCGAAAAGCTCGGCCAACGCTCCAAGGCCATCGAGGAATGGCAGAGCGAATCGCTCAACTGGCTCGATCACTGGGCCAACATCTCCGCCAAGCTCCCGCCCGCCGTCGAAGCCTACATCACCACGCTCAAGACCAACCCCGACGGCTCGTTCGCCTTCACCGTCCGGGCCCGCGCCAGCAAGGTCATCACCGACCTCTCCAAGTCGCTGCGCGAGGCGGGTTACGATGTGAAGCTCGGCGCCGAGACCGTGCAGAACGATGACTACGGCTACCGCTACACGACCTCGGTCCGCCTGACGGTCGATGGTGATGCCAAGATCGAGCCGGCCAAGCTCAAGGCGCCGCCCCGGCCCAGCGATGACGGGTCGGCGGAACTGATCCGCCGGGGCAGGACGGCGGTGACTTCCGCAATCTCCCCATCCTCGCCGCCGCCGGTCCGCAGAAGCGTTCCGCAGGATGATGAAGACGAGGACGAGGACGAAACGGAATCAACCGCCCCGGCAGCCGCGACGAACCCCGCCCCGGCGGTCTCCGCGACGAACCCCGCCACTCCGGGGAGGCCGGTGGCAACGCCGCCGACACCGACGACGGCAACGCCTTCCACCGGCGGCGGTCCGACCACTTCGCGCCCTTCGACGCCCTCCGGTTCCCGCTTCCCTGCGCGGCCCTCCACGGAGAAGTCGTCCGATAATCGGGAAAAGACCGATGATAAAGGCAAGACCGGCGGCTACAGAAGCCGCGATGACAGGAGCCGTGACCGATAATGAACTCACGCGAAAAAATCCTGGCCATCCTCGCCTTCTCCGTGACGGGCATCCTGCTCGTCGCGTTTGTCGCCACGCGCCTGTTCATCACCCCGACGAAGGAATACCGCGAACAGGCCCGGCAGGCCGCGCTCAACATCGACAAGCTCGAAAACCGCAACAGCATGGGGCCGATCTACCAGGAATCGCTGGTCAAGGCGGCCAAGACCTCCTACGGGCACGACGCCTCCACCGCCAGCGAAATGTCCCGGGCCCACATCGTCCGCCTCGTCGCCAAGGCCGGCCTGGCGCCCGATGACCTGAGCCTGACCCCCGTCACCGGCAGGATGATCCGCGGCGGCAGGGAGGTCGGCTGGCTCATCCGCGTCAAGGGTTCGCTCGACCGGCTGACCAACCTGCTCTTCGTCTTCAGCAACGACCCGCACCTGCACAAGATCGACAACATCAACTGGACCCCCATCGCCGCCAGCACCGACCTCACCTTGCAGGCCCGCTTCACCACGCTGGTGCTCGATCCGGTCGATGGCGTGACGCCGGAGCAGATCAAGCCGGAGTCGCTGCCCAATACGGCCACGCTCGCCTCGGCGGAACGAAAGAGCTACGCCCTGATCAGCGACCGCGACATTTTCCGGCCCTACATCAGGCGTCCGCTGCCGCCACCGCCGCCGCCGGGACCGTCGTCCAGGCCGTCCATCACAGGTCCGGTCGTTCCGCCTCCGCCGCCGACCCCGACGACCACGTATCAGCTTGTCGGGTTGCCGACGTGGAACGATGTGCCCGAAGCGGTGGTGCGCGACAGCCGGGCGGGCAAGAGCACGACCTACAAGCTGGGCGAGAACTGGCTCGGCGGCGAGCTGGTGATGGTCGATTACCGCCGGCTGCCGCTGCCGAAGAATCCGCTGGTGGTCTCCAGCAGCCGGGCGATTGTGCGCGTCGGCCGCGACAGCTACTGGGCGGTGGAACTGGGGCAGTTCGTCACGGATAAATATCTGCTCACCGGTGATCGGCTGCCTGATGAACTGCGTCAATCGAGAACATCTTCATCTTCATCGGCGATTTCAACGCCGGTGAAGACGGGCACGCTCAAGGCGGACGAAGTGAAGCCGGACGAAGTGAAGGCGGAAGAAACGGACGCGGCGGCCAACGACGCGAAGACCGGCGAAACGAAGCCGGGCGAGGCAACGCCGGATGAAACCAAGGCGGACGGAACGAAGCCGGATGACGTGAAGACGGACGAAACCCAAACGGACGAGACGAAGTCCGACGAATTGAAACCGGAAGCCCGCAGCGGTTCGCGGGCGGATTGAATGAATTGGAATCTACGGCCACTGTCGCGGCGCCCGTGTGGGGCTGCGATTGGTGGTGCAGGAGGCTGGACATGCTTCGTAATGCCCTGATTGTTTCCCTCACCTGTTCGCTGGCCACGCCGGCATCCATGCCTGTTGCGATGGCGAACACCGATTCGCTGCTCGATGACAGCAACGATGCGGCGGCGTTGCAGGCGGCGCAGGCGGCCAAAACCGATGCCGCTGCGCCTGTGAAGACGGAAGAGCCGGCGGCGGGTTCGGACGCGAAGCCGCAAGCGGCTGGGGAGGCGGATGAAAAAGACAAGGTTCAGCCTGCGCCGGTTACGGACGCGAAGCCGCAAGCGGCTGGGGAGGCCAAGGCCGCTCTCGACAAGAGCGCCCGCAACATCCGCTTCCAGTTCGATGGCATCCAGCTTACCGAGGTGATCCGCCGGTTCGCCCAGATGTCGAACAAGCCGATCATCGGCGAACTGAAGATCGAAGGCACATTGACCTTCTTCGACTCCGAGCCTTACACCTACGACGAGGCGATGGACACGCTCAATCTCATCCTCGCCATGCGCGGCTCGGTGATCGTGACCGAGCAGGATGGCCGGTTCCTTCGGCTGGTTTCCGTCGGCGAACTGCCCCAGAAGGACGGCGTCAGAATCTTCTCCGGCCTCGATGATGCCGAGGGAACCGTCCGCCCCGGCGAGGTGATCACCGTCGTGCTGCCGGTGCATCACATGGATGTCGAGACGGCATCGAAGGCCATCGTGCCGATGGTCTCCACCTTCGGCCGCATCGCCCCGCTGGCGCGCGGCAAGGGCATCCTGATCACCGACACCTACCGCAACATCAGGCGCGTGCGCCAGCTTCTGGTCCTGATGGATCAGAAGGCCGATGAAGAGGCCAAGCTGGACATGAAGAGCTACCAGCTCAAGCGGGCCGCGGCGAGCAACGTGGCCAACATCATCAACAACCTGCTGCGCGGCGGGGGCCGCCGCAGCGAAGGCGGCGGCGACAGCCGGCCCGCGACGACGCGCGGCGTCGAATCGGTCATCCTCGCCTCCGCCGACGACCGCTCCAACCTGCTCATCCTGCGCGGCACCAAGGACATGCTCGAGATGGCCGACCAGCTTGTGCAGATGGTCGATTCGGAAAACCCCGACGCCGGCGACCCGGTGCGAAGCTTCGCCCTCAAGACCGCCGCCGCCCGCGATGTGGCCGAGGCCATCCGCACGATCATTGTAACCCCCGGCGGACGCGGCAGTCCAGGCGGTTCGTCCACCGGCGCCAGACCCGTTTACGTCTATGGCGACGCCAGCATGAACTCCGTGCTGGTCCGCGCCGGCATCGAGGACATGGCGATGATCGCCAAGCTCATCGAGAGCCTCGACAATTCCGTGAAGGACCTCAACGGCGTCCGGGCCTTCCCGCTCAAGAACACGCAGGCCGCCTCCATCGTCGAAGTGCTCCGCGCCGTCCTCTCGCCGCGCGACACGCGCGGCGAGCGGACCGTCGGCGGCATCACGGTGCAGGCCGATGTCAATTCCAACATCATCTACGTCTCAGGCACGCCCACCGTGCTGGAGAATGCCGCCAGGATCATCGCCGACATCGACAAGCCTTCCACCGACGAGGTGAAGGAGATTCACGTCGTCGCCCTCAAGGATGCCGACGCCACGCAGGTCGCCACGACGCTCACGACGATGTACACGCATATGCACGGCGGCAAGACCGCTTCGCCCGCGCTGATGCCGACGATCATGCCGATCGTGGCCAGCAACAGCGTGATCGTCTCGGCCGCGCCCAAGCAGTGGGTGCATGTCAAGGAGTTGATGGAGCAGATCCAGGCCGCCTCCGTGCCCACCGCCGTGCCGGTGACGCGGATCGTCGTGCTCAAGCACGCCAAGGCCGCGGAACTGACGGCGGTGCTTCAACAGGTGTTCATCGGCGGCGGCTCCGTTCAGGTGCGCCGTCGCGGCGGCCTCACGCCCGCGCCGGCCCCGGCGGCGACCGCGGCCCCGACCATCATCACCTTCTCCGAGCGCAACAACAGCGTCATCATCTCCGCGCCCGAGGAGGATCAGCAGACCATCGCCGACATGATCGCCCAGCTTGATGTGGAGGCGACGGAAAAGGTCGATCCGATCCAGATCGTCACGCTCAACAGCGCCGATGCCGCCAAGGTGGCGCAGACCCTCAACGAGATGCTCTCCAAGGACGCGGCGATGAAGGCCGTGGCGGTGACGGCGGACGCGGCGACCAACACGGTGCTGGTCCGGGCCCCGGAATCGCAGCGGAAAATGGTGGAGACGCTCATCGCCTCGCTGGATGAAAAGACGCTGACCAACGCCCGCGAGCAGCGGACGATTCCCGTGCGGCATGTGTCGGCCTCGGCGATGGTGCCGATGCTCACGCAGCTTCACATGCAGCCGCCCACCGGCCGCGCCGCCGATCCTTCCGAGCGCGTCATCATCGCCGCCGCCCCGGGCGACCGCATGCTCATCATCGACGGCCCCAAGCAGAAGATCGAGCAGATCGCCGGCGTCATCGCCACGATGGACAAGGAGGAAGGCTCCGCCACGCAGCAGATTCGCACCTATCCGCTGACCAAATCCAATGCCAAGGAACTGGCCGGCGTGCTCTCGCGCATGTTCCCGCCTGATCCCAAGGCTGCGCCGGGCGCCGACCTGCCGCCGCGCTTCGATGCCGACACCCACTCGAATCAACTGATCGCCTCCGCGACGGCGGCGCAGTTCGAGCAGATCGAAAAGGTCATCAAGGAGGTGATGGAGCGGCTCGATGATGTGACCGTCACCCGCACCTATCGTCTCAGGCACGCCAAGGCCGCCGAGGTGGTGACGGTGATCGAGTCGATGCTTGCCGATGTCCCGGTCGTTCCCGCCGCAGCCCGGGCCAAGGATCCCGCCGCGGTGCGCGTGGCGGCGCTGACGGCGACCAACGACATCATCGTGCAAGGCTCGGCGGAGAAGCACGCCCTGGCCGCGGAACTGATCAAGACCTTCGATGACCCCGAAGCCACGAAAAACGCGGTGATCCAGGTCGTGCAGCTTCGCAACGCCCAGGCGACCAGCATGGCCACCGCGGTCAGCTCCATCCTCATCAACAAGCGGCCCCCCGCGCCCGCCGGCGCCAACGAGGAGCCGTTCTCCGTCTCGGCCGAGCCCAACTCCAACAGCGTGCTGATTCGCGGCTCGGCGCCGGAGGTGGCCGAGGCGATGAAGCTGATCAACCGGCTCGATTCCGAGAGCAAGCCGGGCGGTTCGCAGATGAAGATTTATCGTCTGGACAACGGCGATGCGACGGCGCTGGCCAGGACGGTCGAAACCCTGTTCCGCAGCATCATCGCCCAGCAGCACGACAAGGTGAAAGGCGTCGAGCCGTCGCCGTTCAGCGTCGGCGCGGACAACCGCACCAACAGCCTGGTGATCTCGACGACGCCCGGCTACTTCGCGCTCGTCGAGGAACTGCTCAAACAGTTGGACGAGCCGCAGCCCGAAAGGCAGACGGAATACTTCACGCTGGTCAACGCCGATGCGGACGCGATCGCCGCGCAGCTCGCGGAAATGTTCGCCGACCGCAAGACGGACAAGCCGGTGATCCATGCGGATTACTTCGCCGGTTCGGTGACGGCGATCGCCAAAGAAGCGGACATGAATTTGATCGCCGCGCACATCGCCAAGATCGACAAGGCCCAGGTGGAGGACACCAGCCGGCAGTTCGTGGTGGTGCCGATCAAACAGCAGAGCGCCAAGAAGATGGCGGAGATGCTCAAGAAGGTTTATCAGGAGACCAGCCCCGGCAAGGTGATCGTCAAGGAGCAGATGCCCGGCGACATCGGGCAGCCTGAGTCTGGGGCCAAACCCGACGAGTCCAAGCCTGAACTTAAGAAGGAAGACACCAGGCCCGGCGCAAGGCTCGACATGCCGCTGAACATGAACGATCTGGCGCTGGATGTGTCGGGCGGCATGGTCGGCGACCCGGAGGCGACGCTGCTTTCCACCGCGCAGTTCGTCGCCGCGCAAGCCCCCCCGGATGTAAAGACCCCGGATGTGAAGCCCCCGGATGTAAAGACCATCGTCCTGCCCGATCCCAACCCCGGCGAGGCGACGCCCGATGTGGTCATCACCGTCGATGAGGCGACCAACTCGCTGATCATCTCCGGCACGCGCAGGCAGATCGCCGAGATGCAGTCGCTCATCACCAAGTTCTCCGACCCGACCGACACGGACGGGGAGATGGATTTCCGCATCTTCGACGTGAAGCACAGCGACCCCGAAGTGCTCACGCAGATTCTCAACAGCCTCTTCAACCCGCGCTTCCTTCAACAGCAGCAGCAACTGCAAGGCGGCAACGCCCAGCAGCAGCAGTTGTTCCAGTTGATGCAGCAGCAGCTCATGCAGCAGATGGGCGGCGATGAAGGCGGCGGCACCGGCGGGCGGGGCGGGCGCGGCGGCAACACGGCAGGCGGTCAGGCGAACCAGCGCGGCGGCCGCGGACAGCAGGCCCAGCAGCAGCAACAGGCGGCGCCCACGGTCATCCTCGTCGCCGACCGTCGCACCAATCGCATCATCGCCCGCGGCAAGCCGGCGGATCTGATCCTGGTCGCGGATGTCGTCAAGCAGATCGACACCTCCTCCACTCTCGCCAGCGAGGTGCGCGTCTTCGTCCTCAAGAACACCGATGCCCGCGAGGTCGCCTCGAATCTCAACGAAATGTTCATCCGCCGCACGGCCAGCACCTCGCCGGCGGCGCGCGGCGTGCTGATCCAGAGCAGGCTCGAAAAGGAAATCCAGGAAGCCACCGGCAGCAAGGAACCGGTTGACATGGCCTCGGTGCTCTCCATCGGCGCCAACGCACAGACCAACTCCATCGTCGTCGCCGCCCCCGGCGCGGCGATGACCATCATCGCCGAGATCATCCAGGAAATCGATCAGTCGGCGGCCAACACGTCCGTGCCTTCGGTGCGCATGTACCCGATCAAACATGCCGATCTCACCTCCACGGTGATGAATCTGCGTTCCGTCTTCGCCCAGTTGCTGCCCGGCGCCGGCGCGGCCGGCGCAGGCCGCGTGGTGATCACCGCCGATGCGGGGGCGAACACGATCATCGTCTCCGCTTCGCCCGATCAGCACGCGATGATCGCGCAGGTGATCGGCGAGATCGAGAAGTCGCAGCCGGGCGATGAGCTTTCGATCAAGGTCTATCGCATCAACAACGCCGAGGCTTCGAGCGTGGCGAACACGCTCAACCAGATGCTCTCCAACACCGCCGGCGGCGGGGCGGTGAACCCCAACGCGGCGGCGCTGGCGCTGCTGCGCAACCCGCGCGGCGGGGGCACGACGGTCGCCAACCAGCCGGCCGTTTCCCCGGCGGCTTCCGCGGCCATGCGGATCACCGCCGATGTATCGAGCAACTCGCTGGTCGTCCGCGCCACCGATGAGCAGCACGAGCAGATCAAGAAGCTGATCGAGGAGATCGACATCGCCGTCGCCAGCGCCCAGCCGGTGCAACTGGTGTCGCTCAAGAACGCCGACGCCATCGGCGTGGCCACGGTGCTCAACAAGGTGTTCGCCAGCCAGCAGCCGGGTGCGGCGGGAGGGCCATTCCGGCCCGCCAACCAGCGGCAGACGATCGTGATCGAAGGCGACCGCGATTCGAAGATGCTCATGATCCGCGCCGATGAACAGAGCTTCGCCAAAATCAAGGAAATGGCGATGCAGCTTGACGTGGCCAGCCCCGCCGGGATGCTCACGCAGCGCATCATTCAACTGAAGCACGCCCGGGCCCAGGCGGTCGCCGCGGCCTTGACGGCTTCGTTCCCCAACACCGGCGCGGCCCCGGCGACGACGGGCGGCAACCGGCTCGGCGGAGGCAACGTGCCTGCCAACCCGGAGCAGCGTGTCATCATCGTCGCCGAGCCGGACTCCAACGCGGTCATCATCACCGCCAGCGAGGACAACCACGCGAAGGTGGCGGCGCTGGTGGCGAGCCTCGACAGCGAAACGCGATCCGGCCAGGGCAATGATTTTTACGTCGTGAAAAACGGCGACGCGGTGAGCATGGCGGCGATGCTCTCGCGCATCGCCTCCGGCAGCGCGGGCCCCGGGGGCGGCGCCGGGGGGCGCGGCGGGCAGCAGCGCGGCACGGAAGTCACCATCGCCGGTGACGCCTCGACGGGTGTGATTTCCTTCGCCGGTCCTGCCGTGGAAGTGACGCGGTTCAAGAAGATGGCCGGTGACATCGATGTCGCCAAGGGCGCCGATGAAACCACCATCGGCATCGTCCCCGTCCGCAACGGCGACGCCACCGCCATCGCCGCCACCGTCAACGAGGTGTTCCAGAAAATCGCCATCACCCAACTGGGCAGGAGCGGCGGGGCGACCAAGTTCGCCGTCTCGTCCGATGTCCGTAGCAACTCCGTCGTCATCGTCGGCACCCCCGACATGATCAACCAGATCAAGTTCACCATCGGCCACCTCGAACTGATCACCCCCGATCGCGGCCAGCTTCGCGTGGTCAATCTCGAACATGCCGACCCCAACGAGTTCCAGCGGGTCATCTACTCCATCTACGGCGGCACGCCCGATGCCGTCAACAACCGCGGCGCCACCCAGCCCGGCGGAAACCCCGGCACCCAGCCCGGTGGCACCCCCGGAAATCGCGGCGGCAATCAAGGCTTCCAGCCGGGCGGCAACCAAGGCGTTCAACCCGGTGGCGGTCAGCGTGGCGGCGGTCAGCGCGGCGGTAATCCGGGGGGCAATCCGGGGGGCGCAGCTCCAGGCGGCGGTCCGCGATCCGACATGGGCGGCAGCAGTTCGACCGCGGCCACGACCGAAAGCGGCCGCGTCACCGCCACGCCCCTGCCCCAGCAGAAGTCGATCCTCATCAATTCCAACGATGCGGACTACGAGGCGATCCTCAAACTCGCCGCCGCGATGGATGAGGCGGCCAAGGCGTCCAAGCGGCAGGCGAAGGTCATCATCGTCAAGAACGCGGACAACGTCCGCCTGGCGCAGATGCTCAACTCGCTCTATGTCCAGGGCGCGGCCAACGTGCAGAGCCCCGATGAGCGCGTCGCGGTCACGGCCCTGACCGGCTCGCAGGCGATCGTCGTCACCGCTTCGCCGACGAGGATGCCCGAAGTCGAGGCGCTGGTGGCGCAGCTGGACAACAAGGATGTTTCGCCGCAGGTCGAGTTCCGCATCTACCAGGTGAAGAACACCTCGCCGACGAAGATTCTGCCGCTGATGAGGCAGCTTCTGAACAAGGCGACCCTCGAGCGGCAGGACGGCGGCGCGGATGTGCAGGCCGACGAACGCACCAAGTCGCTGATCGTCACCGCCAGGGCGAGCATGTTCGACGAGATCGGCAAGATCGTGAACCTGCTCGACACGCCGCCGGCGCACGAGACCGCCGAGGTGATGATCGTGCAGCTCAAGCGCGCCGATGCCACGCGCATGGCCACCGTGCTCACCAGCATGTTGCGTCCCGCCGATGATGCCGTGGTCACGCCCGAAGCCCGCGCCCTCCAGGAACATGTGCGCATTCTCAAGGTGATGGACGCCAAGGGCGAAAAGGCCATCGAGCTTGACCTGACCAAGCCGATCAAGGTGACGGCCGATCCGCTTCAGTCCGGCGAACAGGGCAGCAACGCGCTGCTGATTTCCTCCACGCCTGACAACCTCAAGAGCCTGGTGGCGCTGATCGAGATGATGGACCGCGTGCCGCTCACCGATGCGCTGAAGGTTCAGCTTGTGCATCTGAAGGTGGCCGATGCGGAAGCGGTGGCGGGGACGCTCAATGAAATCTTCACGCAAGGCGTGGCGAAACTTTCCGGCAAGCAGGGCACACCGGTGGCGGGCAAGGCCGAGCCGACAGAGGCCGAGGGCAAGGCGCTGGTCAATCCGCTCAACGTCTCCTTCGATGCCCGCACCAACATGCTTGTGCTTTCCGGCCGGGAGGAAACGCTGGCGCTGGCGATGCAGATCACCAAAGACCTGGACCGCGAGTCGTCCCAGTTCGTCACGGAAGTGAAGCTCTTCCCGCTCAAGAACGCCCGCGCCTCCGTGCTGGCCCCGATGCTTTCGGAGGTGTTCGCCGAGCAGGCGCAAGGCGGCGCGGGTGCGAACACCACGGGCATCGAGGGCGTCAAGACGCACGTCACGCGCCTGCGCAAGGTGCTGGCCGATGGCAGGGCCGTCGATAGCGAGACGGCCAAGAGCCGCGCCGCGCTGACGATCCGCGCCGATGACACGACGCAGACGCTGGTGGTCGCGGCCCGCGCCGATGTGATGCCGCTGATCGCCGATGTGATCAAAACGCTGGACATCCCCGGCGCCGGCGCCGCCAACCTGGTGCGCTTCGTGCCGCTGGAGAATGCCGATGTCACGCGCATCAAGACGGTGATCGATTCGCTCTACACCGGGGCCAATGCCGTGGGTGTCCGCGAGATCGACATCCCCACGGTGGCGGTGGACACCCGCACCAACGCCCTGGTGATTTCGGCCAGCGACAAGACGTTCCTGGTGATCGAGGCGATGACCCGGCAGCTTGACAGGAGGAATCCGATCGAGCTGAAGGAGATCAAGCTGATCGCCCTGACGAACGCCCAGGCCGCGGAGATCGCCCCGACGCTTCAGACGGCGATGGACCAGCGCGTCACCCGGCAGCAGTCGCTGGGCGTGGCCGATGCCGAGTCGCTCAAGATGCTGATCGTCGCCGACGCCCGCAGCAATTCGCTGATCGTGGGCGGCTCGGTGGAGGGGTTCAAGCTGGTCGAATCGATCGCCATGCAGCTCGACAACGCCGGCCCCGCGCTGGGCGGGCAGATTCAGATCATCGACCTCAAGGAGGCCGAGCCCGCCAACCTGAGCACGACGCTCACGCAGCTTTTCAACCAGCGTTACGCCGCCGCCGCGACGCAGGATGTGCAGCGGCAGAAGCCGATCATCCTGGCCGACCTGCGCAGCAGGTCGCTGATCATCGCCGCCAATCCCGATGACACCAAGGAGATCAACCGGCTGGTGGCGAAGATGGATGTGAAGCTCACCGATCCCGCCGTCGGTCTTTATGTCATCGGACTCAGGCACAACGACCCCGGCATCGTCGGCCCGTCCATCCAGCGGCTCATGCAGAGCCGTCTTGAAAGCCTCACCGCTCCCGGCGCCACGCCCGTGCCGCAGGACAAGGTGAACATCGAGATTGACGGCCTCTCCCGCGCCCTGATCATCTCCGCCAGCAAGGAAAACCTCTCGCTCATCGAGGGCCTGCTCGCCAAGGTCGATGTCGAGCCGCCGGCGCAGACCGGCGTGGTCCGCATGTACCCCCTGGTCAACTCCGATGCCTCGCGGGTCAGCGAGATGCTCAAGAGCCTGGCGACGCAGGGCATCGTCAAGCCGGGCGTTCCGACGACCACGGGCGCGAGTCAGGTGGCGGCGGCACGCGACAAGATTTCGATCGAAGTCGATAGCAGGACCAATGTCCTCATCGTCTCCGCGAGCAAGGAAAACTTCGCGGTGATCGATGAGATCATCAAGCAGATCGATTCGGGCAAAGATTTCGGCCTGCTCGGCGATGTCCGCATGTATGTGGTGCAGCACGCGGACCCGACGCGGCTGGCGCCGACGCTTCAGGAATTCTTCGACAAGAAGAAGGCCGCGGAATCGGCCGCCTCGCCCGACAGCGCGGCGGCCCGGGCCTTGACCGTCAGCATCGTGCCCGATGCCCGCACCAGGACGCTGCTGGTGGCCGGCAGCAAGGAAAGCTTCTCCGCCGTCGAGACGATGCTCAAGCAGCTTGATGTGCCCGGCGGGACCAACGCCAGCGAGTTCCGCGTGTTCGAGCTCAAGTCCGCCACGGCCAACGCCCTTCAGCCCATGCTCCGGGACCTGTTCGAGAACCGCAGCATCCAGGGCACGGAGAAGGATGCCGTCACCGTGCTGGCCGACACCCGCAGCAACTCGCTGATCGTCGGGGCCCGCATGGAGGACATGCTCATCGTCGAAGGTCTGGTCAGGCGGCTTGATGTCAAGCCCAAGGACCTGACCACCACGGTGAAGCTGTTCACCTTGCAGAAGGCCAACGCCCTCGATGTGGCCGCCACCGTTCGCGGCGTCTATGCCGACCCCAACGGCACGGGCACGGCGACGGGTGGCGCCGGTGCGCAGCAAGGCATGACCGGCGGCGTCTCCATCAGCGTCGATGAACGGCTCAACGCCCTGATCGTCTCCGCAGGCGCCTCCGATCTCGAACGCATCGGCACCCTGGTCAAACAGCTTGACACCCACGAGCCGACCCGCGTCACCGAGATTCGCGTCTTCACCCTCAACAACGCCAACGCCATCGAGATGGCGGTGATCCTCAACGACATGCTCACCAAGGCGCCGGTCGATCCGCGCAGTGGTACAGGGACGGGCGCCGGCGCCCAGCCGCAGCGGCTGCTCCAGGTCGGCGGCAACGACGCCGACCGAAACCGCGTCAGCACGCAGCAGGAAAAACTCACCCAGGCCGTGCAGGAAGGCGTGATCATCAGCGCCGACCGCCGCACCAATTCGCTGGTCGTCTCCGCCCCGCTCGATTACATGGTCCTCGTGAGCCAGCTCATCCGCAGCCTCGATCAGCCCAACGCCCGCAAGGCGGAGATTCAACTCTTCCAACTCAAGAACGCCGACGCCCAGCAACTGGCCACCGTGCTCGCCACGGTCTTCAAGCTGGAGGCCAACGCCGGCGCCAATCCCAACAGCACAGCCATCGAATATATCTATCGCGGCGACCGTACGGATGTCAGCACCCGCGGCGGCGCATTGCCCACCGCCACCGTCGGCACCGCCGAGCAGGACGCCCTCTCCGTCACCGTCGATACCCGCACCAACAGCCTCGTCGTCGGCGGTACAACCAAGCATGTCGCCCTCGTCGGCGAGGTGATCAACTCCCTCGATGAAAGCCCGGCCCAGGAACGCAGGACGGAAATCTTCCGCCTCCGCAACGGCCAGGCACAGGACATCCAGACCTCCATCAGCACCTTCCTCGACCAGGAACGCCAGCGCCTCACCGCGACCCTCGGCGCCGACAGGATCGGCGCAGCCCAGCGGCTGGCGGAGCAGGATGTTTCCATCGTGGCGGAGATCGCCTCCAACTCGCTGATCATCTCCGCCAGCCCGCGCCACTTCGACAAGATCCGCGCCATGGTCAACAAGCTCGACGATCCCAAGCCGCAGGTGCTCATCCAGGTGCTGCTCGCCGAGGTCACGCTCGATGACGGCACCGACCTGGGCTTCGAGTGGCAGTACGAAGGCAAGATCGGCAACAGCGATCTGCTCGCGGGCACCAACTTCGGCGTCGAGCAGGCCTTCAACCAGTTCGGCGGCCTGGGCGTCGCGGTCACCGGCGGCGACCTCTCCTTCTTCCTCCGCGCCCTTCAAAGCCAGGGCAAGCTGGAGGTCCTCAGCCGTCCGCAGATCCTCGCCAGCGACAACCAGCCGGCCAACATCAACGTCGGTCAGCGCGTGCCCTTCGTCACCAACAGCAACATCAGCGACAACGGCAACGTGACCAACACCATCCAGTACCAGGACGTGGGCATCCTGCTCAACGTCGTGGCCCGCATCAGCGATGACGGCTTCGTCAACATGGATGTCCGCCCCGAAGTCAGCTCGCTGAGCACCTCCAACGTGCAGGTGTCCGAAGCGGTCTCGGCGCCGATCATCAACAACCGCTCGGCGGAGACCAAGGTCACCGTGCAGGACGGCCACACCATCGTCGTCGGCGGCCTGATCACCAGCAGCGACGAGCATCGTGAAAACAAGGTGCCGATCCTCGGTGACATTCCGCTCCTGGGCGAAGTCTTCAAGAGCACCACCAAGCGCAAGAATCGCACCGAGCTTCTGATCATCCTGACGCCTCGCGTGCTTTACAAGCCCGACGATGCCGCGGCGATCACCAAGATCGAAATGGAACGTCTGGAGATGATGAAGAAGCTCAAGCTCGAGGACGCAGGCAAGGCGGTGGACATCCCGCTCAACGGCAAAGGCCCGCTGCGCGAGCCGGAGGCGGCGCCCGCGCCTGCCGGTGAAGTGAAGAAGAACGTGCCGCCTGCGGATTTCGGCGTCACCGCTCCCAGGGGCAAACTCCAGACCGCGGCCCCTTCGCGTTACGATGCGTCACTGACCGCCACGCGATGAGGTTCCGGGGGATTTCGGGTGGCTGGGACCACTTCGGGTGGCTGGGGCTGAGTCCGCGAAGCCCCGGCCCGGCGACCTTCAGCCTTCAGCCTTCAGCCCCAGCCACCCGTGGTGCGGCGTCATCTGCCGGGCTTCTGGCTGCGGTGAAGTTTTTCGATCTCGTCGGCGGACAGCGCGCGGCCGTAGATTCTCACTTCATCCAACGCGGCTTGCAGGCCCTCCCGTCCGTCCAGAGTCTTGCCCATGTGCCAGACTTCGCGGGACGCCCGGGCGCCGCCTGTTCCCTCGTGGACGAGCTTCCCATCCAAATGGAGTGATCCCTTGCGGCCGTCGTAACTGAACGCGATGTGCTGCCACCCGTCATGTGTGAGATCAACCTGAAGATTGATCTGGCCATCGCCCGGACTGAAAAACTTCAGCCGCGACTTTTCAAGGTGGCTTTCAAAACCAAGACCGATGTCTTCGGGACCGGGACGATTGCCCACAATAAAGCCCCGGTTTCCGTTCAGCGATGCGGGTTTGATCCAGAACGCGACCGTCAGATTTTCACGAATGTTCAGTTTGGGGGAGGCATCCAGTGACACATAGGTGTCCCCGTCGAACTGCAAGGCCTGCCCGATCACGCCGTTGACGGACTTGCCTCCTTTGAGCACGGCGTCATGTCCTGATGTCGAGCCATCCATCACGACTTGATCGTTGTCCCGTTTTTTCATGGAACGGTTGTCGAATGACAGGATGAGCAGTGCATCGGCGTCAAAGGTCGCCCCGATCCACTGGCCCTTCAGGGAACCGATCTCCTTCAACAGCAGCCTGGCCTTGCTGACCTGCAAGGCGTCGGTCTGCGCCGTGCTCGTTTCGGATGCGGTGACGAAGCGGTGGAGATGGTGTTCCGCGTGAAGCAGCAGGGGAATCTCGCCGATGCCGGGCTTCACGCCGGCAAGGGTGCGATACCACTGGCCCAGCGCAAGATGATCGCCCATTTCAACCGGCTCGCCCGCCGCCAGCGCCACGAGCTTCTTGAGCTGTTCATCCTTCACGCGATTGAGAAAAGGGAGCGCGGCCTTGGGATCGTCGAACTCCACGACGTACAACTTCACGATCTCCTCGGCCGTCGCCGAGTCGTTCGCATCGGCGAGGAGTTTTTCGCCAAGCCGGGCGATCTGCTTCACGGAACGGTCCCGGCGGGAAGCCAGCTGGTTCCGGTTTTATCTCACTTCCACGTGACTGTGAGGTCCGCTTTAAAAGTGCGGTAGCGGACGGTGGCTGCGAAGCCGAGCGATACGAACTGATCTGCGGGGATGGCGATGTCGGAGAGGACTTCATTTTTTTGGTCCGCGATGACGAGCCGGATGTCGTCGCCGTTTCTTCCGAGTTTCCAGGTGTACGTTTCGCCGGCTTTGAGCGGGATGAATTTATCAAGCGCTGCGACTTCACTCTTGCTGGTGAGGAACGCCTGGTAGCCGGTGTGACGCTCATCCGCCGAGACCGCGCAAGTCATCGTCCCGGCTAACGATTTGCCGGGCACGAGGACGGCCTTTCCGAAGTGGCCGCACCTTACGCCGAGGAAGGTGCCAGTTGCATGCTTGCCTTCGCCGCTAATCTGGAATTGCTTCGTGCCTATGGTGACCTGCAACTCGTCGGGCAATTTAATGTCGGCCTGCGCCTGCGGTGTCGTCTTTCCGCCCAGCAGTTCACCGGCGATGCGCCAGGCCGATGGATCGTTTGGATTGGCTTGAGGTACGGGTACGGGTGCGGGGCGAGGCACGGGAGCCGGGTCTGGCACCGGCACCGGGGCCGGCTTCGATGGCGCGAGAGCGATCGCCACAGCGCCGCTTTCGCCCAGAGCTTCGAGTGAACTGCCAACGACGGTTCGAAGCAGCGTCGCTTTCCTTCGCCTAAGGGCATCAGCAGAAGTCGAAGCGATATATCTGTCGAGCGATGCGGCAGCCCGCCGAAGCAGGGCAGCATCGATCGACGCGATGCGCGTGTTCGCCAAAGACTTGAACCACTCGCCAAGTTCCAGGCAATCATCCTCGGCGACATCGCCAAGCGCCTTGGCCGCCAGTGGTACGAGCTTTTTAAGTTGCTCGTCCTTCACCCGATTGAGAAACGGCAGAGCCGACTTGGCATCATCAAACTCCACTACATAAAGCTTCACGATTTCCTCAGCGGTCGCGGAGTCGTTCGCATCGGCGAGCAGCTTTTCGCTGAGCCGGGCGATTTGTTTTTCGGCGCGGTCGCGGCGGGAGGCCAGTTCAAGTCTTGCTTTGATCGTTTCGAGCATCGGCGATTTTTTAGGCGCTGCGATCATCTGCGCCCGCCGGTAGTCGCCCGCTGCTTCCGTCCACTTCTTCGCCTCCATCTTCTCATCGCCCATCGACAACAGCGTGTCGATGAGCTCTTCACCTGCCGCTTCGCGTTTATCGGGTTTGCCCTGTCGCGATTGCTTCATCAGCACATCGACGAGTTTTTCGCGTGCGGCAGTCCGCTGGGCCTCGACGCTCTCGGCGAGCAAGGTCATGGCCTGCGCCGCGGTGGTGAAGCCGTCGGGGTGTCTGCTGCCCAGGTCGTAGCTGGCTTCGCACATCAGCGCGAGCAGGGCGGGGGTGTCGGTGCTGCTGCCAGCGGCGGCGAGCAGTTCCCTGGCCAGCGCGTGATCATCGGCGCGGTCGGCGGTCGCCTTGACGGCCTTGATGCGCTGGCCGTAGAGGGAATCGAAGATCTGTTTCGCATCGTCGGCCAGGGCGGACGAAGACGATGACAGCAACAGCATCACGAAGGTCAGACGAATGGGCATGGGGCAACTCCCTGATTCGGATCATTCCGCATGATAATCGCCTTGCGGCAAGATTGGATGAAGTTTTGTTTTATTGCCTTGGTTTTGTCGCATTTGCCCGGCCCAGGTGCGGGGCTTGCGCTTCAGCCCCAGCCACGCGCCCCAGCCTTCAGCCACCCATTCAGAGATGACGTTGGGTGGCTGGGGCTGAGTCCTCGAAGCCCCGGCCCAGGCGTGCGAAGCAAGGTGAAGCAACTGAAGGCTGAATGCTGAAGGCTGAAGGCTGAAGATCCCTTGGCCGGGGCTTGCGCAAAGCCTCCAGCCCCAGCCACCCCGGCTCTGCTTTCAGCCCCAGTCACCCAACCCCCAGCCTTCAACCACGCGCCGGTCGTCGCGTCATTTGGTGGTCCATTGGACTTCGTAAATCTGCATGCGCCAGCCGCCGTTGGTGAATTGGAAGCGGACTTCCATTTTGCGGGCGTTGACGTTGGCGGGGAGTGCGGTGAGGTCGAGGGTGGTCCAGTGTTCGTTTTTGCCGGACTCGACGAGGCTGACATCGGACCATTGGCCGACCTTGACCCAGTCGCGGCCATCGAGTCGGACGTGGATGTTGCCGAAGGAATGCGGGCCGCCGTCGGTGTGGGCCTTGTATCGCAGCTTGGTTCTCGCCGCGGGGATGGGGGCGGCGGAGGTGAGGGTGTAGATGTTGTCCTTTTTTTCGAAGCCCGTGAAGCCGAAGTGTTTGTCCTCGGCGATGAGCGGATTGCGCGGCAGGCGAGCGGGCGTCGGGGGTTTGGGGACCGGCTTGAGCGTCTCCATTTTGGCCTTGGCCTCGTTGTGGAGCACGGTCGCCTTGGTGAAGGCCAGGCCGGTGTCGGTGTTGAGTTGGAGGAACCGGCTCAGGTACTGTTCGGTCTTCACCCAGAGGTCGCGGTTGTTCGAGGCGGCCGCCTGCGTGCGATACCACTGGCCCAGCATCAGCGACTCGTCGGCATCCAGGTCGCCCACGGCCCTGCCCGCCAGCGGAACGATCTTCCGCAATGTTTCATCCTGGACGCGGGCGAGGATCGGGACGGCGGCGTCGGGGTCATCCATTTCCAGCAGATACAGCTTGACGATCTCCTGGGCCGTGGCGGTGTCATTGGCGTTGGCCAGCAGTTTTTCCTCCAGTCGGGCGATCTGTTTCACGGCGCGGTCGAGCCTCATCGATTCTTCAAGCCGCGCCCGCACCACCTCCGTCTGCGGCGACTTTCTCATGGAAGCCTGGCTCATCGCCCGGCGATAGCTGTTGATGGCCTCGGTCCACTGTTTCGCGTCGAGCTTTTCATCGCCGATCATCAGGAGCAGCTCGATGAGCCGGTCGCCGGCGGCGTCACGTTCCTCCGGCTTCCCGGTCCGCGATTGCACGGTCAGCAGGTTGATCAGCTTCTCCCGCGCCGCGTCACGCTGCGAAGGCACGGCGTCGGCCAGGAGCGTCATCGCTTCGGCGGCCACGGCCTGGCCTTCGGACAGACGAAAGGTGAGCGCGTGGCTGGCGTCGCAAAGCAGGGCGACCAGCGCCGGCGTTTCGAGGCTGGTCCTGGCCGCCTCGAGCATGTCCTTGGCCAGGGCCAGATCATCGGCCTTGTCGCCGGTGCCGGCGACCGCCTTGATGCGCGGACCGTAGATCGAATCGAAAACGTCCTTCACCGGGTCGGCCCAGGCGAACGAGGAACACGCAAGAACGGTCGCCATGAATGCGGAAAGAAAGCGCATGACCGGAACTCCCTGATGTGAGGCTTTGCATGATAACGCACGAGCCGCCGGATCGTTGCCCGTATTGTGCGCCGGGTGCGACATTGGCAGTGGCTCAGTTTGAATCCGGGTGGCTGGGGCTGAGTCCGCGAAGCCCCGGCCCG
>CAZYPK010000017.1:0-52489 GCA_964649195.1 uncultured Phycisphaeraceae bacterium | reverse complement strand
CAGCCCGCAGACGGGCTTCGCAAACGAACGGCTCGGCGGGAGCCTCGCCCTCCCGCCATATGAACGGCTCGGCGGGAGCCTCGCCCTCCCGCCATATGCTTTTACCCTGATGGGCATTCACGGTCACTTGAACGCCATCCCGTTGCAATCGCTCGTTATCATCGGCGTTTCCATGTGCCGGGATCGCTTCTGGAGACGCCGCCGTTGCCCCGAACATACACCCGCATCCACCGCCTGCTTCGCATCGTGAATCTCATTCAATCCCGGCGGGGTTTGAATGCCGCCCGACTCGCCGAGGCTTGCGAAACGACGGAGCGGAACATCTACCGCGACATGAAGATGCTCGAAGGGGCGGGCGTTCCGGTGTCCTTCAGCGAAGAGGAGAAAGGGTATCGCATCACGGGCGATTTCTTCATGCCGCCTGTCGCATTGGACTTGGAAGAGGCGCTCGCGCTGGTGGCGCTGGGCGAGTCGGCGGGGCGCGATCAGTTGCCGATGCTGCTGCCGGCGGCCCGTGCGATTGAAAAGGTGCGCGGCAGGCTGCCCCGCAAGCTGATCGACGCCATCGGTGCGATCGCGCCGCATATCGAAGTTCGGATGACGGCGACGCAGGACGGAGCCGGTCACGCCGATGTCTATGAACGGATGCGTCAAGCCATCGCCAACCGTCTGGCGCTGCGCTGCTGTTATGAAGCGGCCAGGAATACGGGCGAATCAATGGCCATCTCCAGCGATGACGAGACATTTCTCTTCAAGCCTTACTGTCTCTTCTTTGGCCAGCGGGCGTGGTATGCAGTGGGCTGGCGCAGCGATCGGGATGAGCTGCGCACACTGAAGCTGAGCCGGTTCAGCCGCTGTGAGACGACGGATGTGAACTATCAGATTCCGCCCGGCTTCTCGCTGCGCAAGCATCTGGGCAACGCCTGGCGCATGATGGGCGACGGCGCCAACCATCGCGTCGAACTTCATTTTCTCCCGCCGCACGCCGAGACCGTCGCCGAGACCCACTGGCATGACACCCAGGACATCGAAAATCACGACGACGGCTCGATCACCTTCCGCTGCACCGTCGCCGGGCTGGAGGAGATCGTGTGGTGGATTCTGGGATACGGGCCGTTCTGCAAGGTGATCAAACCGAAACAACTGGCGCAACGCGCCAGGGAACTGATTCACGCTGCGGCGGAGCAGTACGACGAATGAAGGGACTCCAAAATAACCAGCCGCTTGCGGCTTCGCGATCCCCCGGATCCCCCGGATCCCCCTGATTCACGGCACATCGGGGATTATTCAGGATTCCCTGAAGAACCTCTGCGAATCACGTCTCCTCAAACGCGATGTTGCCGGGATGCGGATCAAGAAGATAAACCCCGCAATACTCGAGCGCCGCGATGATCCCCGCGACATGCTCCCAGTGATCATCGAACAACTCCCGCCACCGCTCGTCGCGTTCCTCCAGAACATGCGGCGGAAATGCGTGCGCCGTGTCCAGCGTCGCGCCGGCAAAATCAAGCACGAACGGCCGAGGCACGATCGACATCTCGATGATCCATCGCCCATCATCCCAATCGATGAGCTGCGGCACCCAATGCCCCGCGACACGCTCGACATTTCGCTCACGCAGCCGCTGATAAACGGCAAGCTCCTGACGATAGGTCCTTTCGCGTTCGTGGACTTTGATGGCCGTCTGAATCCCGCTTGTAAACACGCTTCCGTCGTGGCCAAACCCCAACTGACCGGTTATGATCATGGAGCGATCCATCGCGTAAGCCTCGGCCCGCCGCAAGAGATTCCGACTGGATTCTTCCATGAACATTCCACCCGCGAAAACCGGATACTCGGCACATGTCGAACTGGAACTGGTCTGGAACGGCGGCCGCATGGCGCTGGGGCAGGTCGCAGGCGACTGGATCATCGCCCGCACGCCGTGCGATCTTGAACCATGCGACGCGACCGTCATCGTCACCGTCGATGGCGTCGCCCAGCGTCGTCAAGTCCATCTGCCGCAGGGCATGTCGAAGCATATCTCGAAGACGCCGGTCGTGAAACTCGAAGTTCACGCGACACCTTGTTGAATCGTAATGTCACGACGACCGGGATGGGCCGCCGTGACGTGAGGCTGCGGTAGGGTGACCGCGGAGACAAACCAGCATGTCGAAAGCAACCCGCTTTACCATCAAGCTTCAATGAGGCCGCGGTCAGCCGATCCCGCCATTGACATTGACGATCTGGCTCATATGCCGAACTTCCAATGGGACTCCTGAACAACCTCACACCCAAGCCGCTTGCGGCTTCGCGATCCCCCGGATCCCCCTGATTCACGGTACATCGGGGGTTATTCAGATCACCCCAATCAAAATTGTAATCCATAAAAAAACTGAAAAACGAACTGACACCATGTCGTCAGTCCCCCCTGCTACTCTCCGCACATCGGGTGACACGGATGTCAGGACGATGCGATGGCGACGATGGAATTTCTCGACACGGACGGTCGGCCGGTGTTCCGCACCCCACGATGGCGCAGGGCGTGGCGCTGGTGTCTGCTGCGAACGCTGCGTGACCGGCGACTGGCGCGCCATCGCAGACGGTGGATCAGCCGGTCAGACCTTGAGCGGCTTTTCAACCGCCGCTGGTGGCGGATTGCGTTGCAAAGCGATTTCAGAAAGAATGGGAAGCCACTTTCCGAATCCTTCATTCGAAGACATGCCGCGCGAGGCAGACGACTGATCCGGCAGCTTCATTCCAACCATGCTCAGTTCAACAACCCCCAGGAGCCACTTCGATGACAGACACCCTGACGTACAGTCAACTCCATGAAGCCGTGGCGGGCCGCGCGACGGCGTTCCGGTCAATGAGCGAATGAATCCTTTCAGGCAGGCCTTCATCATGGACAACTGCGAGATCCAGTTCCAGGAAGCGTTCAAAGACCTGACCGGCAACGAGCCGTTCCCGTGGCAGCAGGCGCTGTACGGACGCTTCATCGCCGATGGACCGGACAACATCCCCGCCACCTGCAACCTGCCCACCGGCCTAGGCAAGACCAGCGTCATCGCCGTCTGGCTGATCGCGCTGGCTCAAGGTGCAAAGGTGCCCCGCCGGCTGGTCTATGTCGTCAACCGGCGAACCGTTGTGGACCAGACCACGGCGGAAGTCGAAAAGTATCGCAAGGCAATCGAATCGCTCGACAGCCAACACCCACTTAAACAGCGAATCGACAACCTCGCCATCAGCACCCTGCGCGGCCAGTTCGCCGACAACCGCGAATGGTCCGCCGACCCCGCCCGCCCCGCCGTCATCTGCGGCACCGTGGACATGATCGGCTCCCGCCTGCTGTTCAGCGGCTACGGCGTCGGCTTCAGAGGCAAGCCCCTGCACGCGGGATTTCTGGGACAGGACGCGCTGCTCGTTCACGACGAGGCGCACTTGGAGCCGGCGTTTCAGAAACTGATTAAAAGCATCAAATGCGAACAGGAGCGATGCAGGGAGTTTGCGAAGTTTCACGTCATGGAACTGACCGCCACGACACGGAGCGGCGAGGGGCAAACCACCGCGTCATTCACACCCGCACCCAGCGAGCCGGGCCGTCCTCGGCCCGACGAATGTTGCGACCCCCACCCCGCCTCGACATTCACACTGACGCAGGACGACAAGACTCATCCCATCGTGAAGCAGCGGATCGAGGCAACGAAACATCTGCAACCCCATCAAGCCAAAGACGACGCCAAGATCGCCGAGGAGATCGCCGACCTCGCGCTGGAACAACGCTGGGTGAAGGATGAGAAGGGAGAAAACATCAAGGACGAAAATGGCGACTTCAAGGACGCCAACGTCGCCGTACTGATCTTCGTGCGAACCCTTGATGACGTGAAGAAAGTTTGCGACAAGCTCACGAACAAGAAAGACGGCGTATCGGCGGATCACGTCCAGCCACTCACCGGCACGATGCGCGGCCTCGAACGCGATGCGCTGGCGGATCGTGATCCCGTGTTCATGCGGTTTCTGCCCAAAAAGAATCGCAACCCGGATGTGAAACCCGCTGATGGCACAGCCTATCTCGTCTGCACCTCCGCCGGCGAAGTGGGCATCGACATCTCCGCCGATCACATGGTCTGCGACCTGTCCACGTTCGAGAGCATGGCCCAGCGCTTCGGCCGCGTGAACCGGTACGGCGAACGCGCCGACACGCGCATTGACGTGGTGCATCCAACCCCGGACGGCTTTGACGAAAAACATCCACTGACTCCCGCTCGAAAAGCCACGCTGAAACTGCTCGGCAGACTCGACGGTGACGCCAGCCCGCTGAAACTCGGCACACTTGATGCACAGGAGCGACAAGCCGCCTTCGCCCCGCCGCCAACGATCCTCCCCGCCACCGACATCCTCTTCGACGCCTGGGCGCTGACCAGCATCCGCGAGAAGATGCCTGGCCGGACGCCGGTTGAGCCGTATCTCCATGGCCTCGCCGAGTGGCAACCACCAGAGACACACGTCGCATGGCGGAATGAAGTCGAGATCGTCACCGATGAATTGCTCGATCGCCATCCGCCTGCCGACCTCCTTGATGACTACCCGCTCAAGCCACATGAATTGTTGCGTGATGCGACCGACCGCAAGAACACAGGCGTCTTCGCGCAACTCAGCAGGATGGCGAGGCGTTTGCCGGAGGCCGACATCTGGATCATGGATGCTCAAGGCGAGGTCAAAGCCGCTAAGTTACAGGATGTCATCAACGGCGACAGCCGGCGGCTTTACGGCGCGACGATTATTCTGCCGCCGTCAATTGGCGGGCTAACCGCCGCCGGGACGCTGGATGGCGATGTGCAGCGCATCGAAGGATTGAGTTACGACGTGGCGGATATTCCGGCCTCCTCCACAGGCGCTCGTATCCGCGTCTGGTCGGATGATCCGGATTACGACAACAAGACCGCGGACATGCGTCGCGTTCGGAACATCGAGATTAGTGCATCCGAGGAGGATGAGAACGAACCGCGCCGATGGGACTGGTACGAAAGTCTTCCGTTGGAAGGCGGGCGCACAGCCAAAAGGCCCGTGACGTGGAAAACACACGTCAGCGACGTGGTGAACCACGCGAAGCAGATCGTCGCGGATCTGTCGCTGCCACCGGACATCGCCGCAGCAATCGTCCTCGCCGCCGAGTTGCACGACCACGGCAAGCGCCGGGAGCGATTCCAGATCACGCTCGGCAATCGTCATTACCCCGCCGTGCTGCTGGCCAAGGCGGGCCGGCGCGGCGCACGATTGCCCGAACCGTTTCGCCATGAGTTCGCCTCGGTGCTCGACGCTCAAGCCGATGCACGGTTCAACAATCTCAGCGACGAGATGAAAGACCTGGTGCTGCACCTGATCGCCGCGCACCACGGCCGCGCCAGACCGCACTTCCCGGTCGATGAGGCGTTCGACCCGGAACACCCGTCGAACGATGCCGAGGCGATGGCGATCGAGACGCCGGGCCGCTTTGCCCGGCTGCAACGCCGATACGGCCGCTGGGGCCTGGCGTATCTCGAATCCCTGCTCCGCGCCGCCGACTGGGCCGCCAGCGCCGCGCCGTCGAAGGTGCTCGACGCCAACGGAAACGAGGTGACGCCATGAGCCACTCCGAACCCAACATCAAAATCCCCGTCGATCTGACCAATCCCAGCCGGTTCTTCCCCTGCCGCGGCCTGTGGGAACTGGCCGACCGGCTACGCCAACACGGTGCAGCGAATGCCGGGGTACTGCGAGAAACCCCGGTCGAAGGTGACGACTTCCAGACCGGCGCATCGGGCGAACGCCGCGAGGTAGGCGTCGGTCCAGACCTTGGGCGAGAACGACGAACTCTGCGTCATCGATCGCCAGTGTCGTTCGATGTCTTCAGGTTCGTCCACGAACGCCACCCTGGGGTCGGCGGACAGGGCGTCATAAGCGAGCCAGGCATCCGTCAGGCTGACGGCGTCAGTCCCCAGCACGGACGGATTGGATGCCAGCCGAAGAAAACCGGGCTGCGTGATGCGGCAGAAACAGCACGTCTCGTCCCGGGCCGCGCGGAACCACGCAACCGCCTGCTCATGATGCTGATGGCTGTCGAACGCCAACGCGATCCAGACGTTGACGTCAGGAAGAAGCATCCCATTGCCCCTTCATCGCTTCGATATCCTCCGCGTCCAGAATCTCGGCGATGCGGTCGTTGGTCAACTCAAGGCTTCCGGGCCGGCCAGTCTTCACCAGCGGCAATTGCACCCGTTTGCGAATCGGCGAAACGCGGATCCTCGGTCCGGCGGCATACGACACCACCACCCGCGCCCCTTCGGGCAATCGGGCCGGCTCATCGAGCACCACCACGCCATTGTGAACATGACCGAGGATGTCCATACACGTATTATCCACCGCCGCCTGAACGGAATCAAGCATCGCGGCAAAGCATGGGAGAACAACCATGAATCACCCCGAACCCAACATCACCGTCAACGTGGACGTGACCAACCCCGGCCAGTTCTTCGCCTGCTGCGGATTGCTGGAGTTGGCGGACCGCCTGTGGCCGGGGGCGGAGGGTAAAGCTGCGGAAGGTTGGTTTGAGCGACGGCAGTTCTGCATCATCACTCCCGACCGCTCAAAGACGCTTGCTGAGTTGCTCGGAGAAGCACGTGCGTTGACGTTCGATGTCGGTGATGATTCGGACACAGAAGAAGACGATGCCAGCGACAAGGATGAGAAGAACTCGTCTGTTGAGCCGATTAGACTGCATTGGAAGGATATGACGCTCGCTATTCACCTCGACTGGTGGTCAGACAAGTCCATCAAACCTTGGGCCGGCTCGATGAAGGAACGTATTATTTTGCGGGCGATGCTCGACGGGATTGATCCAAAAAACGACAAGCCGTTCGACGATCTGAAGCGCGTGCTCTATCAGTCGCCGAAGAAGACAAAAGCCGGCAAGGCGAAGAAACCTGCGAAAAAAGAACCCTTCTATTTCGATCCGCGCCGCGGCAACAAGTCGCATCCGCTCGATTCCGGCTTCTCGCCCGACACGCACAAGATGGAAGCGGAGTGCTGCCCAGCCCTCGAAGCTCTCTGCTTCATCGGCCTGCAACGCATCCGGCCTGCGCCAACTGGCATTGCAAATCAGTCCAGCTACATCGTCTGGACCAAAGCATCAGACGACGATCCCGGCCTGCCCGTCACTCTCGTCGGCCCGGTCACATCCGGGATGATTCCCTGGCCTTCGTTGGGTACGGCCACCTTCGACAACTACTTCCGTACGGATCAACGCAAGCACAAGACCTTTTCCCAAGCAACGCTCGAAAGGAGCAACTATGTCTGATGTGACTCTCGACACGTTCAAGCACTTGATCGCCGACGACGGCCCCATTGCATTGACACTTATCCGCGAACTCGAACCGGCCGAGGGCAAGGATGCATGGATTTTTCCGCCAACATTCGCCGGTGGCGACAGCGCTGCCGACGATGATGAGTCGGGCAGTGGAAAGTACTGCATCGACAGGTGGGAAGAGCCTGCTGCGGAGAAGGGCTTTCCGTCAGTGAAGCGGAACCTCTGTCTCATCAGTTCCGTCGGATCACAGGCCAATTTTATCGAACCCATCTTTAAGAAAGACAAATATAAGTCTCTCGTGCCACAGCATGAGGTCAAATTCAAGGACGATTCTGTCGTGAATCTGCTTGACGCAGGCCATCGTGCCGCTGACGCTTCGTTCCGCTTTTCAAAGGAACTGGGCAAGAAACTCTGGTCGGCATTCAACGCGATCAAGTCCAAGCGTGATTACTCCGAGTTGATTCGTCTCGCACCGACGTCGCTGGTGTTCGGATCATGGGATTCTCGCGGCACAGGGGCCAAGTGCCAGCGGATCGTTCGATCCGTGATCCGAGGATACGACATCATCGAGGCGTCACGATCTGCGATCTACAACCCGCCGATTGACTATGTGGATCGCGACCTGATCAACCCAGCTCTTGACAAAGGTAAAGGCAAGGAAAACGCACTGTCACAGGAAGGCTTCAAGCACTCGCCCGCATCAGGATCACACGGCGGCGTGCGCGTAACCGGCAAGCTCCAGTTGGAAGCAGCGCTCAATCTTGTCGTACTGCGGAGTCTGTCAAGCGATTTGACGCATCGTCAGTACCTTCTTGCCCTTTCTCTCGTCGCGCTGACCTATGAGGATCCCGCAGCCTTTAGTCTGCGTGAAGGATGTCTGCTACGGCCATCAAGTGCGGACTGCATTTGGAACGAAGTCCATATTAACAAGACCAAGGATAAGACCCTCACGATTACCAACAAGCAGGCACTGGATTACGCCGGTCTCTGCACTGGCGACGGCGACGGCAAATTCAAAGTCGAGCAGCCAGACAAGGCCGTGGAATTTGACACCGCTACGGCAGAAGCATGGATCGCCAAGCCAAAGAAGGAACGGAAGAAACTCGCGAAGAAGGGACACCCGTCGGAGGTGATCCAGTGACCTACCTCCTCCTCACCGTCCGTTTCCTTGACGATCGCTACCACGGCCTGATCGACCGGGGAGGCCCGCCGGAGTGGCCGCCTTCGCCGTTTCGTTTGTTTCAGGCATTGGTCGCGGGTGTTGCCCGGCGAGGAGAACTGGTTGTCGGGGAAGACGTGCCGTCCAACACGAACTTCACCGACATCGGAAAATCGCTCGGCTGGTTGCAGAAGCACGCGCGCGAGCATCCGCCGATCATCATCGCCCCCAAGTCCAAGACCGGGCAGGCGATCACGCGGTTCGTGCCCAACAACGATGGCGACAAGAAGTTCGACCGGCAGGAACGCCTGACCGCCAAGCCGACGATTCCGACGCTGTTTCTGCTTGAACTCGATCAGAAGCCGGAGGTGCATTATGTGTGGGACATCAGCGATGTATCGGATGCGCCGGTGGATCGCATCCGCGATGCGGCGCGGAGTTTGACGACGCTGGGCTGGGGCATCGACATGGCGTTTGCCGATGCGGATCGCGCGGACGAGGCAAAGCTGCAAACGCTCAAGGGCATCCGCTGGTATCCCAAAAAGGATGCGTGGCGCAACGAAGGCATGCTCCGCACGCCGACGTATGACGACGAGATGAAGGAATGCACGCTGTGCGACCTTCGCCATTGCCACGACACAGCCATGAAGCGGATCGAGCACGGCAAGCCGCTGCATACGGTGGACAAGCCGCGCGTGTTTGAGAAGGTGTTTTATGCCAGTATCGAACGTCCGATCGGTCGTCCTTATCGTGTTTTTGAATTGCGTAACCATGATGACGAGTTGGACCGTTACCCCCACGCCAGACTCATCCACATCGCCGGCATGGTGCGGCATCTGGCGATCGATGCGATGAAGAAAGACCCGCCGCGCGGCGTCGATAAGGATTGGGTTGAAACCTATGTCGCCGGGCATCGCAAAGGCGGCAAAGGTCACGCGATCATGGAGAAGGAGAACAAGTGCCGCGATGATACGGACGAAGGCCGGCAGAGTGAGGCGTTCGCCGGCAGCGATGTACATCGCCAGTTGTCCTATCTACCGCTGCCTTCCGTCGGGCACGAGCACACCGATCCGGGCGTGCGGCGAATGATGATCGCCGCGCCGTTGGGCGATGACGCTTTGCTCGATCATGTGGCGCAGCGGCTGAGTGGACAACAACTCAAGCCCGTGCGCAACGATGAGTTCGCGGGCCGGGAGCCGCCGATGCTTGTGCCTGTCCACCATGACAACATCGCGCGTTTCTACACGCAGTCAGCGAGTGTATGGCACACGTTCACACCCGTCATCCTCCCCGGACACGATGATCACAAACCGGAGAAACGACGAGCACTGATCGAGCGCGCACTCGTTCAGTCCGGCATCGACCAGCCTTGCGAGTTCGTACCGTCCGCATTCTCACGATTCCGCAAGGCGTACTCGGCACACAAGTACGACAGAGACAGGCGACTACAGGGCTACATTCGGCCCAAATACCTGCTCAGCCAGACTGCGGTGCATCTGACGCTTCGGTTCCACGACGGTTCGGACAAACGAAATCCGGTGCGTATCCCCGGCCCCATCGCCCTCGGCGCCGGCCGCCACTGCGGCCTGGGCCTTTTCGCCGCCATCGACGACTCCCAACAAGGAGACTGACCATGTCCGCTGATTCCACCGACCCGGCCGGCATGGAAGCCAGCGACAACACGGGGCAGGAGACGAGTCTTCTGCCTGTCCGCATGCTCAACGAATACGTTTACTGTCCGCGTCTGTTTCACCTGATGCACGTCGAAGGCCGGTGGGCGGACAATGCCTACACGATCGAAGGGCGTAATGTTCACCGTCGCGTGGATCAGTTGGATCATGTGCTGCCCGATGCGGAAGCGGGCGAGGGGGCGAATGTGGCGGCGGATGAGAACGGGCCCTCGGAAGCGGATGACGGCACGACGACCGCGCCCGGCAACAAGCGGAAGACGAAACGCGATGCGGCCGCGGCGGATGACGGGGATGAGCCACCGGCGGTGAGCCGGTCGGTGCCGCTGGGCAGTGAGCGGCTGGGGTTGACGGCGAAGCTCGATCTGGTGGCGACCGATGGCGACGAAGCGTTGCCGGTGGAGACCAAGCGCGGGCGGGTTCCCGACACGCCGGAGCGGTCGCATGAGCCGGAGCGGGTGCAACTCATGGCCCAGGGACTTCTGCTGCGTGAGCATGGATATCGGTGCGATCACGGCGTGCTGTATTTCGCCGGTTCGCGGACCCGGGTGGCGGTGCCGTTCACGCCGGAGCTGGAGTCCCGCACGCTGTCGCTGATCGAACACGCCAGGCAGGCGGCGACATACCGCGAGTTGCCGCCGCCGCTGGAGGACAGCCCCAAGTGCAAAGGCTGTTCGCTCAACGGCATCTGCCTGCCGGATGAGACGCTCGCACTCCAGCAGGTGCAGGCCGATCCCACGGCGCCGGCGGTGCGCAGGCGCTACCCGGCTCGCGACGACGCCCAACCGCTCTACGTGCAGGACCAAGGCGCCTACGTCGGCAAGCGAAGCCAGCGGCTGGTCGTGCGAAAGGAAAAGGAGGAACTATCCTCCGTCGGACTCAAGGATGTCAGCCAGCTCGTGCTCTGCGGCAACATCGGCATCAGCGCTCAGACCGTACACTTGCTCTGCGAAGCGGGCATCCCCATCGTGCATCTCTCGATGGGCCACTGGTTCTACGGCGTGACCTGCGGCATCACCCTGCGCAACGCCTTCGATCGTGCCGCTCAGTTCCAAACCGCATCGCAGCCCGACCGCTGTCTCGCCTTCGCCCGGCAGCTCGTGGCGGACAAAGTCGCCAACCAGCGCACGTTGATTCGCCGCAACGCCGTGTCCTCCTCGCTGCTCGATCGCGCCTTGCGCGACATGGATGATCTTCAACCGCGCATCGCCACAGTTGGTTCGCTGGACAGTCTGCTTGGCCTGGAGGGCGCCGCCGCGGCTCATTATTTCGGTCGGTTCGCCGAGATGCTCAAGCCTCGTGATTTCGATGCGACATGGGACTTCAACAGTCGCAACCGCCGGCCGCCGCGCGATCCGGTCAATGCGCTGCTTTCATTCGTCTATGCTTTGCTGGCGAAGGAATGCACCGTCGCATTGCTGGCCGAGGGGCTCGATCCGTGGTGGGGGTTCTATCATCAGCCGCGCCACGGCAGGCCGGCGCTGGCGCTGGACCTGATGGAGCCGTTCCGGCCGACGGTCGCCGACTCGGTCGTCCTCACCGCGATCAACACCGGCATGGTGAGCAGCCGCGACTTTCAACGATCCGCCTCCGCCTGCATGCTCGGCCCCGCCGGCCGCAAGGCGGTGCTTCGCGCCTACGAAGCCAGGCTCGATCAACTGGTGACGCATCCGAAATTCGACTATCGCTGCTCGTGGCGCAGTGTGATCAAACTCCAGGCCCGCCTGCTCGCCCGCTGGCTTCGTCGTGATGTGCCGACGTTTGAAAACATTGTGACGCGATGACACGGTGAGGCCGTGACGTGGTGTGTTTTTCGGAGAGTGTGGACGTTCACATACTTTGAAACCTGCATGAAGGCGATCGATAGGATGAATGTCATGAATGTGACAACAACGGAGACCGCCATGCTCATCCTCGCCGACCTGTCCGGCATTCAGGACTATCTGTTCGAGGTGCGAGACACGGGCGGCAAACAGGCGCGGTCGCTGCGGTTCCGCTCGCTGTATATCCAACTGATCGCCGAGGCGATCGGCGTGCGGCTGCTGCGGGCGGCGACCCTGAACAAAGACCGCCTGATTTTTTGCGCCGCCGGAAAGATCGCCATCGACGGCGCGGACATCGACGCAGAACAGCGGAAATCGTTGGATCGTGAGATCCGCGAAATCGGACGTTGGCTGCGCGACAAGACGCACGCCCGGTTGCGGTTGAGCGTGGCGATATATGAACAGCCCGACGTGACGATGCGGGAACGGTTTGATGCCGCGGGCCGCGTCCTTCAGCGATCCAGGCTGCGCGGCTGGTCGGGACTCGTCGTTTCAGAATCAGGCTGGCGATCTTCCGAACTGCTGGCCGCCTCGCCGCCGAACACCGACGAGGAGGCCGAACGTGATGCGGAACTGGGGCGGCAGGTCGTTCAAGGTGGCAGCACGTTTCTGGTGATGGAGCAGGCAGGCAACGGCGGCGTGGATGTCGCGGGGCTGAGCGCGCGGTTCGTGTCCCGCCAACCAACCGATGGCGGCGCTTTGCATGTTCGGGACATGGCCGGCGTGATGCGCCATGTGCCGACTACTGAGAAGAATGGCGAGAAGGAAGCGGTCGGGTTCGTCGAGTTGGCGAAACGATCGCGCGGCGCGGCGATGCTCGGCGTGCTCAAGGCCGATGCCGATTCGCTGGGCGCGGCGATCACGCAATGCCTCACCGGCGCTCGTGACTTGCAACCGTTGCAAAAGTTGAGCGGCCGCCTTGAGGATTTCTTCGCATCCGATCTCGATCAGCAGATGAGAAATGATGCACGCTGGTCGAAGCAGCTCTACACCGTCTTCTCCGGCGGCGACGACCTGCTGCTCGTCGGCCCGTGGGACATCGTGCTCGACTTCGCGGGACATCTGCAACAGCAGTTCACGCAGCGATTCAAGGACGATCAACTGACGATCAGCGCCGGCGTGGCGATCATCAAGCCCAAGTTCCCCATCCGACTGGCGGCGCAACAGGCGGATGATCTGCTCGATGAAGCCAAGTCAGGCACGAAGGATCAATGTGCCGCGCTAGGTGGGTTGTGGAAGTGGTCGGATCATGAACGCATCATCGACGCCGGCAAGCAGCTTGCCGACTGGGTGGATGCAGGCGTGATCGAACGCGGCTGGCTGCACACGATATTGGAGTTGGCGCTGTTGCGACGAGGTGAAATCCCCGACGCACCGCAACACGAACAGGTCATGGCCACCGCTCGCCTGGCGTATCATGTCGCGCGCAACTGGCCGAAACTTGATGCCCGTAACAACGATCCGATTCGCCAAGAGAAACTTCACCAAGCTCGTGTATGGATCAACGATGTACTGGAATCTTTCGATGACGCGCCGGACCAAGCCATTGGACGAGTTCGTTTTCTTCCTTTTATCGTTCGCTACATAATGCTTGCAACACGATCCACTTCAGATAAGGAGTAGTCCATGGGCGATACCGTCAAAGACAAATGGCCTGGATACCTCGATGGCGGGTATTTTGACCAGAATAAACACTTGCGCCCTGAGTTTGCGGCCAAGGAGCGTTTCAAAGATATCGTCGAAGCACTCAGCAGCTCTCAGCCGGTTCTGACAATGAAACAACTGCGTCAATTTTTCGGCCACGCAAGACGTTTGGAAGCCAAGCTTCTGGCAGCATCAGGACAACCACTCAGTATGTTCCATGCTGAGTTTTTTCAACTTCAGAAGATCGCCGCATACCGCTATGACGGAGGCGGTGATAGTCGCAAAATTCCACATTTATTTCGCAATTTCATTGATGAAAATACGCGAACAGTCACGAACGATCCCGATCCACGTTGTGCGTTTCTCAAGGGTTTCATGCCGCACTTTGAAGCACTTGTCGCTTATGGATCACTCATTTTACGAAAGGTCTAAATCAATGCAGAAGATCGCCCACCGACGCTATCGTGGAATCATTCGTCTTATCAGTAACACCCGTATCGGAGGCAATGAGGACCAGCTTGGCATTCAATCTGCCGAAAACGTGGTCATTCGCAATCCCGTCAATCTTGCGCCATACATTCCGGGATCTTCGATCAAAGGACGAATGCGCTGCCTGCTTGAACGAGAACTCGGTCTATGCACTTCGGAACATCCAACTGGTGAAAAAGTTAAATTTGATGACGAGGAAATCGACAATCCAATTGCTCGCATCTTCGGAGTTCACGGACAACCCTCGGCAAGTGTTGGCCCAACTCGACTGATGGTACATGATGCCCCTTGCATCAAAGGAGGTGGGGTGTCTCCCAAGACGCAGAACGTTGTCGGCCGGCTTAGCGGAACCTCGAAGAACATGTTTGGTTACGAGTTTGTTGAACCGGATTCTGAGTTCGAACTCGGCTTTGCTTTACAGATGTTTTCGATCGATAAGGATTTCAGATATTCGCGCGATTTGTTTCCACTGAAGCCGGAGACACAACAAAACGCTCCATGTCCCACGAAAACTTCCGTAAGTAGGCACAAGCCCGCATGGTGTGCTGGTCTGCTGAATTGCGGGGTAATGGGTCTCGACGCAATGGAAGAATTGCTTCTTCATGGAATTGACCTTCTGAATCAATGCGGAATCGGATCGGGTACAAGCCGTGGATACGGGAAAATCGAGATTGTTGACTTGGAAAAACTTCCACCTCTTCCACGCTCGAAGTTCTCCAATCCCTCTGGAACCCCCGCATGACCCTCCACCGCCTCAAACTCCTTCCGCGCTCGCCTTGGCGCACTCCCTGGCAGGCCGACACGCTCACCGGCATGTTGCTGGCGACCTGCGCC
Source organism: uncultured Phycisphaeraceae bacterium (assembly GCA_964649195.1). Taxonomy (GTDB): domain Bacteria; phylum Planctomycetota; class Phycisphaerae; order Phycisphaerales; family Phycisphaeraceae; genus JTS-RE9. Next base: position 37,528 of record CAZYPK010000017.1, on the reverse strand, counting down.
CGCGTGCATGGCCCCGATGTGCTGCGCGATCGGCTCATCGAACCGATGCTCGCCGCCGCTGAAACTTCCGGGGGGCCGCCCTTTGTTCTTTCTGACGCCTGTCCCGGCGATCTGCTGCCCGTGCCGATCTGGTTTCGTCTGGCCGACTGGCCTGCCCTTGGGAACGCCGACCGTAAGAAACTCAAACGCGCCCGCTGGCTGGCCCCGGAAGCATTCCATGCCGCACGCGCCGGCGTGGTTCCTTCCTTCGATCAACTGATCGCTGATGATGCGATCTTTCTCGACCACGCCCGTCATCACAACACGCTCAGCCGCCTGACCGACACCACCGCCCCCGGAACCGAAGCCGACTCCGGCCTCGCGCCGTTCAGCCGCGCCGAAACTTTGTTGAGAGCGACAACGCAGGTCGATGGCGGCCTCAGACCCAATCCTGCCCTGAGCGGCGCTGACTACATGAGCATTTACTTCCGCATCCTTGCCCCCGATGCCGCCGATCTTTTTCTCGATCTCATGCATGAGCTTTCCCTCACCGGCTTCGGCGCCGATGTCGCCACCGGACGCGGACAGTTCGACATCCTCGGCGACCCCGAACCCATGCCCGAACTCGACGCATGGCCCCCGATTTCCATGATGATGGACGATCCCATCGCGGCCGCAGCGCCTTCGCACGTCACCAACACGGGCTTACGCCGCGCGGCTCGGATGATGGACGATCCCATTGCAGCCGCGGCGTCCTCGCCGCGGTCTGCCGTGATCTGCCTTTCCACTTTCCAACCCGGTTCCGCCGACCCCACCGACGGCCTGTGGGACGCCTTCCACAAGTTCGGCAAGCTCGGCCCGGAACTCGCCTCGCTCGCCGGCGACCATCGCAAGAACACGCTCATCCTTTTCCGACCCGGCGCGTGCTTCCGCATCGAGGCTTCACAGATCACACGAGGGTTCCTCGGCCGCGCCGTGCCCATGAATCAACTGCTTCCCACCGCCGCCGACCTCGAACAGCGCGGCTTCAACATCATCCACCCCGCGTTCGGACTGACCCTCCCCGCCCATTTACATCACGAGTAAAAAATGCCCCGTCAAAACCTCATCATCACGACCTGCGGCACAAGCCTTCTCACCAATCGGGTCGATGGCCAATCCGCGCCGCCCGCAACGCTGACCAAACACACCAACGTGCGGTCCGCCGATCAACTTGAAAACCACGATGATCGCCAGCAGATCGCCGCTCACATCGACTCCCGGCGCGACATGCTCAGCCATGCCGTCACCAGCGACGCCCGCAGGCTCTCCGCCGAGCTCAACGGTATCCTGGGGTTCTACAGCGAGCGTGCAAGCTCCCTTGAAAAACTGACCAAAACCGACCAACACATCCTTCTCCACACCGATACATGGCTGGGCGCCGAAGTCGCCGCCCTCCTCGAACAGTTCCTTCAACAGCGCGGCGCCAACGCAAGCACTCAGCGTGTCGAGAATCTCAATACCGGTTCGCTCGACTCCTTCCGTCATGGCATCGGCAACCTCATCGACTGGGCCGCCCGGACGCTTCCGGGCTATCGTGCCTCGAACTACCGCGTCGTCTTTAATCTGGTCGGCGGCTTCAAAAGTGTCCAAGGCTTCATGCAGACCATCGGCATGTTCCATGCCGACGACATTCTCTACATCTTCGAAGGCAGCCAGGAACTCATCCACATCCCGCGATTGCCCGTCAATCTCGACGATGCCGCACGCCAGGCCGTGAAGGACAATCTCCCCGCGCTCCGCCGACTGGCCACGCTCGGCCCCACGACCGCCGCCAAATTGGGAGCGCACAGCATCCCCGAAACATTCCTCTTTCGACTCGGCGACGATCTCGAACTTTCACCTTGGGGCAAAATCATTTACGAACAGGCCAAGCCTGACATCTATCGCGAAAAACTGCTCGATCCGTGGTCTGCACATGTCGGCTACAGCGAATCTTTCCGCAAGGATGCTGATGACATTCCGCCCGCCAAGGTATTCCAACTCAACGAACGCATCGACGACCTCATCCGCCACCTTGAAACCGGCAGCGCCAACCTTCGAAGACTCGATCTCAAACCTCTCGCCGGTAATCCCATGCCTCCCTCCACTCACGAATGCGACGCCTGGGCCGACGCGGACTGCCGCAGAATATTCCTTCACTTTCAATCCCCTGACCGTGCGAAGGCAGTGCTCGATCGACTCACAAGCCCCTTGCACTAATTGAGACCTGACCCCCATGTCCCGCCGCCACTATCTCATCACTTATGACGTCAGCGACGACAAACGGCGTAACCGCATCTTCGAATCGCTCAAGGATTTCGGGGATCACACGCAATTCAGCGTGTTCCTCTGCGAACTCGATGAGGCGGAACTTCACACCTTGCGCGGCTTGCTCACGCCTGTCGTCCACGCTCAGGAGGACCAGGTGCTCTTTGTCGATCTGGGACCCGCCCGGAACGATCTGCGACAGGACATCTCAAGCATCGGCCGCGCGTTTCAGCCGAGCACCCGTGCTTTTATCGTATAATGGTCAGCGAGCGGTGAAGGACGATGACGGACCGCCTGACCGAACTCCATGCGACGTACTTTTATCGTATAATGGGCAGCGAGCGGTGAAGTGGTCGGCAATCACCGGCACCCGCTCGTGTTCTTTGACAAGTCAAGAGTTATGTTCAATTCTTGTGGCACCATTGTTTCCAAAAGCACCCGCACCACACCACCGCTCGAATTTGTCCCTGCAAAGGGTTGAAGTACCAGCAGGTACAACGATCGGACTTTCCGCGGTCACCCAACCGCGGCTCCATTGAAGCAACATCACGCAGCTTGGCGGGGCAGCAGTTCCCATCGCTTTCCGCGGTCACCCAACCGCGGCTCCATTGAAGCTGGTTGCGTATATTAGCTTCAAGAAGTCAGACGACCTTTCCGCGGTCACCCAACCGCGGCTCCATTGAAGCCCATCTTGACCAGCGTAAAGCGTCTGCACTGTCGCCCTTTCCGCGGTCACCCAACCGCGGCTCCATTGAAGCACCATCGGCTATCAGGATTCACGGATGGATGCGGCGCTTTCCGCGGTCACCCAACCGCGGCTCCATTGAAGCCCAACGAAAGGATCAGCATGTATAAACTCGCAGTATCTTTCCGCGGTCACCCAACCGCGGCTCCATTGAAGCCAGCCGACTCCGCCGCGATTCTCGCCGCATCTGCCGCCTTTCCGCGGTCACCCAACCGCGGCTCCATTGAAGCAAAGCTCCACCACCGGCAAGGGAACCATCGAGCGTCTTTCCGCGGTCACCCAACCGCGGCTCCATTGAAGTTCGTCGATGACTTGGTAGCCAAGTGAGATAAGGCGGCTTTCCGCGGTCACCCAACCGCGGCTCCATTGAAGTGACGATTCCATGTTGGCGTTGGACGGAGTTGCGTAGACTTTCCGCGGTCACCCAACCGCGGCTCCATTGAAGTAATAGCATCTTCAAAGGCCAGGATGAACTCGGCGGCCTTTCCGCGGTCACCCAACCGCGGCTCCATTGAAGTCAGGCAGGCCGTGCATGCGAGATATGATCCGCTGGCTTTCCGCGGTCACCCAACCGCGGCTCCATTGAAGTTCAACGTCCTCTTTTTTGGCCATTCCAATGAACCCCCTTTCCGCGGTCACCCAACCGCGGCTCCATTGAAGTGTCTTTCATTGCCCACTCCTTCGATGGTGCGTAACGCCCTTTCCGCGGTCACCCAACCGCGGCTCCATTGAAGTACCGATACGAGGCCAGGCCTAAGGCAGTGTCCGGGCTTTCCGCGGTCACCCAACCGCGGCTCCATTGAAGTGAATGTTAGACTGCGGCGAGTTCTGCCTTCCGTGCCTTTCCGCGGTCACCCAACCGCGGCTCCATTGAAGTTATATTATACAACCAATCTCTGCGAAAGTACACACGCCTTTCCGCGGTCACCCAACCGCGGCTCCATTGAAGTCGAGTCGGTGTGTTCTGGAGCGGCGATGGTCTCGCCCCTTTCCGCGGTCACCCAACCGCGGCTCCATTGAAGTTCATCATACGGATGCGTGTGCGTGTAGCCGCCCATCCTTTCCGCGGTCACCCAACCGCGGCTCCATTGAAGTCTGAACGGTCTGTCCGGTTTCAAAGTCCTCGACCTTCTTTCCGCGGTCACCCAACCGCGGCTCCATTGAAGTAATGCTGCGGTGCGTAGTCGAAACGCATCGTTGAGTCCTTTCCGCGGTCACCCAACCGCGGCTCCATTGAAGTGCGGCCGGATGTGGTGGGGCTGTCGCTGCAGATGTCTTTCCGCGGTCACCCAACCGCGGCTCCATTGAAGTCGGTGGGATTGGGGGTTCGATTGGTCCATCAGGTCGCCTTTCCGCGGTCACCCAACCGCGGCTCCATTGAAGTATCGGCGCCCTGGGTCTGCTCGGCAAGGTGTTGTTGGCTTTCCGCGGTCACCCAACCGCGGCTCCATTGAAGTCTTGGCGATCTCCCGTCCGTCAGGCAGACGGATGATCTTTCCGCGGTCACCCAACCGCGGCTCCATTGAAGTTTGTTGAACCCGCAGGCCATCAGCAGCGTAGTCGCCCTTTCCGCGGTCACCCAACCGCGGCTCCATTGAAGTAATCTGAAGGCGACGTTTGGCACGGAGCTGGGGGCCTTTCCGCGGTCACCCAACCGCGGCTCCATTGAAGTCTTTCTTTCCGTTTGCATGGCGTGCTGCTTCCTCTGCTTTCCGCGGTCACCCAACCGCGGCTCCATTGAAGTATTGCCGTTCTCGCCCTCCTCAGAGGGCGAAGCGGGCTTTCCGCGGTCACCCAACCGCGGCTCCATTGAAGTCAGTATTTGCGCGTCCCCGCAACTGGGGAGCCAGGCCTTTCCGCGGTCACCCAACCGCGGCTCCATTGAAGTCCGTTGAGCGTGGCTGAAACGAACGTCATCGCGGCCTTTCCGCGGTCACCCAACCGCGGCTCCATTGAAGTAAACGCCTTGCCGACGCCATCTGCGACGGCAAGAGGCCTTTCCGCGGTCACCCAACCGCGGCTCCATTGAAGTTGCCGCCCCCGCCACTTCGATGACGCGGGCGACGTTGCTTTCCGCGGTCACCCAACCGCGGCTCCATTGAAGTGGCGATGAGCTTGCCATCGGCCAGTGCGAAGCCGTCTTTCCGCGGTCACCCAACCGCGGCTCCATTGAAGTCGGTCTTCGCCGTTTCACCCGTCTGCGGCGTTTCACCTTTCCGCGGTCACCCAACCGCGGCTCCATTGAAGTGCGAACGCCTGCGTCCGGGCGTCAGGCGTCGCCTGCCTTTCCGCGGTCACCCAACCGCGGCTCCATTGAAGTAGGCGGGGCCGGCGTCCACAATGGTCATGCCCATGACCCTTTCCGCGGTCACCCAACCGCGGCTCCATTGAAGTGTCAACCGTACTAGCCCGCGTGCTCAGTGGCCGGGCTTTCCGCGGTCACCCAACCGCGGCTCCATTGAAGTGGCGTAGGGGGAGGTCGGACGCGGGATTGGACCGTCTTTCCGCGGTCACCCAACCGCGGCTCCATTGAAGTATGAATCACCTCCAGGCGATCGAAGATATGGCGGACCTTTCCGCGGTCACCCAACCGCGGCTCCATTGAAGTGTTGCCCCCGGACCGTCCGCAACGGTCTTCAGGGGGCTTTCCGCGGTCACCCAACCGCGGCTCCATTGAAGTAATCCTGGGCGCTTCTACGACAACAATTCCAACGCGCTTTCCGCGGTCACCCAACCGCGGCTCCATTGAAGTCCGTTGCGCCCGCGTGGCCGCGTCGAAGTGACCCTTCTTTCCGCGGTCACCCAACCGCGGCTCCATTGAAGTGCGAGTTCGTTGGTGACGTTCCAGACGAGAACCTGCCTTTCCGCGGTCACCCAACCGCGGCTCCATTGAAGTTGGGGCGACGCATGGGGCGGCGGCGGGCATGGCGGCCTTTCCGCGGTCACCCAACCGCGGCTCCATTGAAGTAATCTCGGCGGCGAGTTGCCTCATCTGCGACCGGAACCTTTCCGCGGTCACCCAACCGCGGCTCCATTGAAGTAAACTCAACCCCCACGGCCTACTCGCAGCCAACCCGACTTTCCGCGGTCACCCAACCGCGGCTCCATTGAAGTACACACACGGATCGTGACCAGGCAAAGCTCGTAGCCTTTCCGCGGTCACCCAACCGCGGCTCCATTGAAGTTATTCGGCTGGGGCTAAATCCATCGACCGTGCATGGACTTTCCGCGGTCACCCAACCGCGGCTCCATTGAAGTCCGCGATCGTTGTAGGCCAACTCGACGCGGATCACTCCTTTCCGCGGTCACCCAACCGCGGCTCCATTGAAGTCGTCGAGCCACTCTTCGAGCCTTGAGTCTGGGATGGCTTTCCGCGGTCACCCAACCGCGGCTCCATTGAAGTCATGAAGGAACTCGTCAGCAATGATGTAGGGCTGGCTTTCCGCGGTCACCCAACCGCGGCTCCATTGAAGTACCATCGGCAACGCGCGGTGCACCGCGCACATCACCTTTCCGCGGTCACCCAACCGCGGCTCCATTGAAGTCTCGAACCACCACCGTTTTCTGGGAGCAGACGGCCTCCTTTCCGCGGTCACCCAACCGCGGCTCCATTGAAGTGTCGTAGCCCCAGTCGCCCGCCATATACAGCGGCCACCTTTCCGCGGTCACCCAACCGCGGCTCCATTGAAGTATGGTGTAAATGTCCCAATCCGCGCGGGTGTCGGCTTCTTTCCGCGGTCACCCAACCGCGGCTCCATTGAAGTGCGTTCGTCTGCCGCGCCGAGTCCTTTGCCCGCCGACTTTCCGCGGTCACCCAACCGCGGCTCCATTGAAGTGGATGGGCGGCCTCCGATGCGGGCCGTAACCATCCTCTTTCCGCGGTCACCCAACCGCGGCTCCATTGAAGTGAAGAGGATCGATGGCGAGAACGAATACATGATCACCTTTCCGCGGTCACCCAACCGCGGCTCCATTGAAGTACATCTCGGACGGTGAGTCCGAGGTCCCCCAGTAGCTTTCCGCGGTCACCCAACCGCGGCTCCATTGAAGTCTATCAATGTTCATGCGATGCCTTTCACAGAGGCGTCTTTCCGCGGTCACCCAACCGCGGCTCCATTGAAGTCTTTTCGCCGCGATTTGGCTTGTTGAGGCCCATGGTGCTTTCCGCGGTCACCCAACCGCGGCTCCATTGAAGTCGACGACCATAGGTGCGTGCATCGGGCGGGCCAGTTCTTTCCGCGGTCACCCAACCGCGGCTCCATTGAAGTGTCGAAGTCGCTTCCGGTGGTGGTCAACTACGAAAACTTTCCGCGGTCACCCAACCGCGGCTCCATTGAAGTCTGCCGACGCTGGAGGCGGGGAGCGTTGACATGGTCTTTCCGCGGTCACCCAACCGCGGCTCCATTGAAGTATTCCAGGTTCGCGGTGTGGTGTGACAAGTACGTGACTTTCCGCGGTCACCCAACCGCGGCTCCATTGAAGTGAACTGGCGGAGGCGACGGGGTTTAGTGAGGCGGAGGCTTTCCGCGGTCACCCAACCGCGGCTCCATTGAAGTCGGGTGTCGGATGTGCTCGCCCGACCGAACTATATTCTTTCCGCGGTCACCCAACCGCGGCTCCATTGAAGTCCACCCGAACCGTTGATCGTCCCGTTGAACGCCGCGCTTTCCGCGGTCACCCAACCGCGGCTCCATTGAAGTGCATGGAGTTCAATGTTGTGGTCGAAGTCGCTTCCCTTTCCGCGGTCACCCAACCGCGGCTCCATTGAAGTCTTGACGATTGGCCGTCCGCCGGATCGCCCGACGCCCTTTCCGCGGTCACCCAACCGCGGCTCCATTGAAGTCTCTGCACTGCACTGCCCTCAGGCAAGCATGTCGGCCTTTCCGCGGTCACCCAACCGCGGCTCCATTGAAGTGATCAATTCCAAACCTCTTGAATGGGGTGTCGCAACCTTTCCGCGGTCACCCAACCGCGGCTCCATTGAAGTGCATGGGCTACGCGGCTCGCCCACGCCCGCCGCCGCCTTTCCGCGGTCACCCAACCGCGGCTCCATTGAAGTCTTGCCGTCGCCGCTCAAGCGTGGCAGCAGGGGGGTCTTTCCGCGGTCACCCAACCGCGGCTCCATTGAAGTGCGCATCATCACCGGCGGCACGCTGTTACCCAGCCGCCTTTCCGCGGTCACCCAACCGCGGCTCCATTGAAGTGTGACGGAAGGCGCAACCCCTGATCAGCTTGACCGCCTTTCCGCGGTCACCCAACCGCGGCTCCATTGAAGTCAGACGGGGCCGGTGATTCGCTGGTACGTCCCGCGACTTTCCGCGGTCACCCAACCGCGGCTCCATTGAAGTATCTCCGTTCCTTTGTAGGGAACGCCTGCGATAGTCCTTTCCGCGGTCACCCAACCGCGGCTCCATTGAAGTGCCGTCGCAACAGTCCAGCGGATCATATCTCGCCTGCCTTTCCGCGGTCACCCAACCGCGGCTCCATTGAAGTTTGAGACCCGGATTGTGGACGCTGAACAAGACACGCCTTTCCGCGGTCACCCAACCGCGGCTCCATTGAAGTGAGATGTCGGCGGACGTGATCCACGCCGGACGCCCGGCTTTCCGCGGTCACCCAACCGCGGCTCCATTGAAGTACAAATTGTTGCTCTGCGCCTGTCCGTCAACCGGGCCTTTCCGCGGTCACCCAACCGCGGCTCCATTGAAGTATGCCCTTGCCCACCGACGTGATCAGGGCGTTCTGCTTTCCGCGGTCACCCAACCGCGGCTCCATTGAAGTACGTGGCCGAGGCTGGCGCTGATGGCTCTCACGGTCTTTCCGCGGTCACCCAACCGCGGCTCCATTGAAGTTCGATGGCGTACGTGGCGGACCATGATCCGATCTTCCTTTCCGCGGTCACCCAACCGCGGCTCCATTGAAGTAAGTCGTGGAGGTTCCGGCGTCTCTGGCCGCGATCACCTTTCCGCGGTCACCCAACCGCGGCTCCATTGAAGTTCAAAGCCGTTGAAGTGTCGGTTCACTTTCGACAGCTTTCCGCGGTCACCCAACCGCGGCTCCATTGAAGTGATTTTGAACGCGGTCAAAGCGCCAACGCCGACACCTTTCCGCGGTCACCCAACCGCGGCTCCATTGAAGTCGATCATCGCTCAAAGGATCAGAGGCAACGTCATACCTTTCCGCGGTCACCCAACCGCGGCTCCATTGAAGTGACCTTGCCGGGGAACGCAGGGAGCGGCCCGCCGAACTTTCCGCGGTCACCCAACCGCGGCTCCATTGAAGTCCGCGACGACGCTGGCGGCGGCGAGGGCGGCGGCGGACTTTCCGCGGTCACCCAACCGCGGCTCCATTGAAGTGCCGCCGCGTGACAGGTCTGGTGTTCCGGTCGGCAGCCTTTCCGCGGTCACCCAACCGCGGCTCCATTGAAGTATCGCAGGACTGGACAACAGAACGGCGGCTCAATAATCTTTCCGCGGTCACCCAACCGCGGCTCCATTGAAGTGACGGTTTTACGCTGGAGGAAACGCTGAAACTGTGCTTTCCGCGGTCACCCAACCGCGGCTCCATTGAAGTGTATTCGAAGCCCCGCTCCCCCGACTCCGCGCGCCGGGCTTTCCGCGGTCACCCAACCGCGGCTCCATTGAAGTGAGAACAGCGTCGCCACGCGCCACATGTGCTCGAACTTTCCGCGGTCACCCAACCGCGGCTCCATTGAAGTGCATCTCGACGCTGGCCCGGCCGTCGATCGACACGTTCTTTCCGCGGTCACCCAACCGCGGCTCCATTGAAGTGACGATGAGGCGCTGGCGCAGCAGTTGGCGGCGTTCTTTCCGCGGTCACCCAACCGCGGCTCCATTGAAGTTTGGTCGAGATGTGCGCCCTGATGATCGACGCCGTCTTTCCGCGGTCACCCAACCGCGGCTCCATTGAAGTGACGTGGATCATTCCCGGCGTCGGTGACGAGTGGGTGCTTTCCGCGGTCACCCAACCGCGGCTCCATTGAAGTATTGCCGTTCTCGCCCTCCTTAGAGGGCGAAGCGGGCTTTCCGCGGTCACCCAACCGCGGCTCCATTGAAGTTTGCTGCCCGCGATCTTCGCGGCCAGCAGGTTGCCCTTTCCGCGGTCACCCAACCGCGGCTCCATTGAAGTATTTCCTCCGCTTCGATCACGCGGATGACGCCCGCTCTTTCCGCGGTCACCCAACCGCGGCTCCATTGAAGTGGTGTACGCCGCTGCGACGCTCAACGCGAACGCGGTAGCTTTCCGCGGTCCCCCAACCGCGGCTCCATTGAAGTGTCTCTCTGGAGCATGGCGTGCTCGATGACTGGCCCCTTTCCGCGGTCACCCAACCGCGGCTCCATTGAAGTCCATCCAATGAACTGTTCGCGCTGGATCAGCGAACCCTTTCCGCGGTCACCCAACCGCGGCTCCATTGAAGTTTTTTAGCCTCGGCACGAGCCTCAGCCAGTTCGACCTTTCCGCGGTCACCCAACCGCGGCTCCATTGAAGTCAGCTTGAATACGAGGACATGAACCGCGCCGGCCGCCTTTCCGCGGTCACCCAACCGCGGCTCCATTGAAGTGTGTGCGAATCGGTGCGCGACAGAAGGGAATCCTCCTTTCCGCGGTCACCCAACCGCGGCTCCATTGAAGTCGGCGGATCAGCGATTACAAGGTGTGGTCCGTCGCCTTTCCGCGGTCACCCAACCGCGGCTCCATTGAAGTGGCGTCGGCGGCGGATGCGGCGGCGGCGGCGTCGGACTTTCCGCGGTCACCCAACCGCGGCTCCATTGAAGTCAGGACTCCGCAGGAGCTCAGCTGCGGACAGCGGCCTTTCCGCGGTCACCCAACCGCGGCTCCATTGAAGTTGCAGGTACGGTTCTGAGGGCAAGGACAACAAGCCTCTTTCCGCGGTCACCCAACCGCGGCTCCATTGAAGTATAAGACCGTGGCCGCGAGCGTCTATGTGTCCGCCCTTTCCGCGGTCACCCAACCGCGGCTCCATTGAAGTTAGGTCTTCCCACCCATAACGATCGTGCCGGACGGGCTTTCCGCGGTCACCCAACCGCGGCTCCATTGAAGTGTACTCAGCTGACTCAGTTACGTGGTTGCTGGTGGGCTTTCCGCGGTCACCCAACCGCGGCTCCATTGAAGTCTGTTGTTTTTGTGTTGTATTCCATGTCAAGGAGACCTTTCCGCGGTCACCCAACCGCGGCTCCATTGAAGTGTCATAACATATCCATCAAAGGATCGGGAGGATCGGCTTTCCGCGGTCACCCAACCGCGGCTCCATTGAAGTGTGTAAACGTCCGCGTAGTTCCGCCACTTAGTCTCCTTTCCGCGGTCACCCAACCGCGGCTCCATTGAAGTAAGAGGGTATGCTCGCCGCATACCAGACCCTTCGCCTTTCCGCGGTCACCCAACCGCGGCTCCATTGAAGTCAGCCGCACGACAGGGCGTCGTAGCCGTCCATCTCCTTTCCGCGGTCACCCAACCGCGGCTCCATTGAAGTCGTGGTACCTCCACACTGATCCGTTTATCGAACTCCCTTTCCGCGGTCACCCAACCGCGGCTCCATTGAAGACTGATCTTCGACGACGACGACATCCCCGACGGCTCGCTTTCCGCGGTCACCCAACCGCGGCTCCATTGAAGAGAGCGGGGATTACACCGTCTCGCTGGCGGACTTCTGCTTTCCGCGGTCACCCAACCGCGGCTCCATTGAAGACGATGTCTGCTGGCGGGCGGCGTACGTGCTTCGGCCCCTTTCCGCGGTCACCCAACCGCGGCTCCATTGAAGATCTGCTCAACCAACTCCCCCGGCATCAACTCAAGAACCTTTCCGCGGTCACCCAACCGCGGCTCCATTGAAGAGAGAAATCCTACCGGTATATTTCCCGCATAGACGCCCTTTCCGCGGTCACCCAACCGCGGCTCCATTGAAGAACGCGAGATTTGGGTTTCCTCCAATCGGGCCTCCAACGCTTTCCGCGGTCACCCAACCGCGGCTCCATTGAAGACGATGGGGCAATGTGGCTAACATTACTTCGGCGAACTTTCCGCGGTCACCCAACCGCGGCTCCATTGAAGAAGAAGGTGCCAACACTCCAGAATGGTACCCGCAATACTTTCCGCGGTCACCCAACCGCGGCTCCATTGAAGATCTTTTGCCCAGGTGAGGAAGGCCCGAACGACCTTCACTTTCCGCGGTCACCCAACCGCGGCTCCATTGAAGACAGGAACATTCTCAATGAGCAGCCAACCGGGTCTGCCTTTCCGCGGTCACCCAACCGCGGCTCCATTGAAGAGGTGTGATCGGCGTGTTGCTGGGGGTGATGGGTTCCCTTTCCGCGGTCACCCAACCGCGGCTCCATTGAAGAGTGCTCAAGGCCCAAGTGCACCGCTGATCCCATGCGCCTTTCCGCGGTCACCCAACCGCGGCTCCATTGAAGAGACAAAGGCGTTCTCCAAGGCCGGCGGCGATATGGGCTTTCCGCGGTCACCCAACCGCGGCTCCATTGAAGACCGCTGGTGATGACGAACCGATCACCGCGATGCTCCTTTCCGCGGTCACCCAACCGCGGCTCCATTGAAGAGAGGGCAAGCCGCGTCGCCGTGTCCCGATCCGCCGGCTTTCCGCGGTCACCCAACCGCGGCTCCATTGAAGACTCGCGCCCGGCCTTCCTGCTCTCCGTCCTGAGTTTCTTTCCGCGGTCACCCAACCGCGGCTCCATTGAAGAGACGCCACCGCCGAGGCGGTGAACGACTGCCTGGGCGTCTTTCCGCGGTCACCCAACCGCGGCTCCATTGAAGAAAGCTGATCGCCCAGGGAGGCAGCAAATGAGCCGCCCCTTTCCGCGGTCACCCAACCGCGGCTCCATTGAAGACCCTTAAACTCCTCGATCACTGCGGCCAGGGTTCTTCTTTCCGCGGTCACCCAACCGCGGCTCCATTGAAGAGTGAACCTGGTCACACCACCATCGCTGTTGTCTTCCTTTCCGCGGTCACCCAACCGCGGCTCCATTGAAGAGTCTATGGTGTGCCCCCCGCTCCTCGCCGACGCCTTCTTTCCGCGGTCACCCAACCGCGGCTCCATTGAAGACAATGACGTTGGCCATTGCGCCACCCTGCCCCCAGCTTTCCGCGGTCACCCAACCGCGGCTCCATTGAAGACACGGCGCGGCCGATGGACGGCCTCCGTTCTGCCTTCTTTCCGCGGTCACCCAACCGCGGCTCCATTGAAGGCCGGACAACGCGTACAGCAGGTCACCGCCATTCCACCTTTCCGCGGTCACCCAACCGCGGCTCCATTGAAGGATCCTGTGAAGCCGATGTGGAGCATGCTCGTTACTCCTTTCCGCGGTCACCCAACCGCGGCTCCATTGAAGGGCGGGCTTTGGCTCATTGGGATCAGGCGGTGCGATGCCTTTCCGCGGTCACCCAACCGCGGCTCCATTGAAGGTTTCAGGTTGCGCACGGGGACCACGACATCGCCGGGCCTTTCCGCGGTCACCCAACCGCGGCTCCATTGAAGGACCTTCGGCGAGAGCCGCCAGACCTATCGCCTGGCCACCTTTCCGCGGTCACCCAACCGCGGCTCCATTGAAGGGAAGCCGAAGCCCAGCTCGCAGCTTTTGCCCTGCGACTTTCCGCGGTCACCCAACCGCGGCTCCATTGAAGGAAGGTCATCTGACCATGGCCGCCAACCTGGCGCCGCCTTTCCGCGGTCACCCAACCGCGGCTCCATTGAAGGCAGACGGTCCTCTACGACGTAATCCGCAAACCGACCTTTCCGCGGTCACCCAACCGCGGCTCCATTGAAGGTAGTCAGCGCGTCGAGCCGAAAGTGGCGCTGGGCCGACTTTCCGCGGTCACCCAACCGCGGCTCCATTGAAGGGAACGTGGCGGCCGAAGCCTACGACAAGGCCATGATCTTTCCGCGGTCACCCAACCGCGGCTCCATTGAAGGTTCGCATTGCTTTTCAGAGTCTGGCCGATGACTCCCTTTCCGCGGTCACCCAACCGCGGCTCCATTGAAGGGTCGTTGATGCGGGCGATCCCCTTGACCCCCGCTACCCTTTCCGCGGTCACCCAACCGCGGCTCCATTGAAGGTTCATGAGCTCAGCAGGCATCGGGGCCGGGTCGCTGCTTTCCGCGGTCACCCAACCGCGGCTCCATTGAAGGTCGCCTCCTTCAACCCGGCCGATCCCTACGTCGCGGCCTTTCCGCGGTCACCCAACCGCGGCTCCATTGAAGGGTCTATGGTGTGCCCGCTCCTCGCCGACGCCTTGCGCTTTCCGCGGTCACCCAACCGCGGCTCCATTGAAGGCGGCGGCATCCGCCCCGGCAGGCCCGGTCCCGATCACTTTCCGCGGTCACCCAACCGCGGCTCCATTGAAGGGGGGTGACGTCCCGGACTGTCAGCCCGAGGTCAGCCACTTTCCGCGGTCACCCAACCGCGGCTCCATTGAAGGTCACCTCACGGGCTGGGGTCAGGCCCCGCCGGGTGACTTTCCGCGGTCACCCAACCGCGGCTCCATTGAAGGACCAACAGCGGAGCCTCCGGGCCGGTGACGGTCACCCCTTTCCGCGGTCACCCAACCGCGGCTCCATTGAAGGGGCCTCAGTCGGTAAGGGGGTCCTCCGTCGCATTCAGCTTTCCGCGGTCACCCAACCGCGGCTCCATTGAAGGGAACCTGGCGGCCGAAGCCTACGACAAGGCCATGAACTTTCCGCGGTCACCCAACCGCGGCTCCATTGAAGGCTGCGAGCGGAGCGCCCAGGCGGGCCGCTTGTGTTGCTTTCCGCGGTCACCCAACCGCGGCTCCATTGAAGGCAAATTGCTGAGTTGTTACGGCTTATCGGGATCGCGCTTTCCGCGGTCACCCAACCGCGGCTCCATTGAAGGAATCCGGCCAGCGTCGAGGCGTCTGGGGCCGTCAACCCTTTCCGCGGTCACCCAACCGCGGCTCCATTGAAGGCGATCGGGCGAGCACATCAGGCACCCGCACCCATGCCTTTCCGCGGTCACCCAACCGCGGCTCCATTGAAGGCCATCGACGATGAGATGGAGGTGGGGGTGCCACATCCCCTTTCCGCGGTCACCCAACCGCGGCTCCATTGAAGGGGGCGGCGGCGGGGCGGCATGGGGGCGACGCATGGGGCTTTCCGCGGTCACCCAACCGCGGCTCCATTGAAGGTCTGGGCTGGGGGGTTGGGGGGTGCCTCTCCATCTACTTTCCGCGGTCACCCAACCGCGGCTCCATTGAAGGCGTTAGGAGCGGATCATGATGACCCCGACAGAGAGCTCTTTCCGCGGTCACCCAACCGCGGCTCCATTGAAGGCGGTGGGATTGGGGGTCTGTAGTGGTCATCAGGTCGCCTTTCCGCGGTCACCCAACCGCGGCTCCATTGAAGGACAGATGGGGGAGCCTTGCGAGGCTCGCTCCCAGGCTTTCCGCGGTCACCCAACCGCGGCTCCATTGAAGGGAGGCTACGCCCCTATCAGGAGCAGTGGGGGGATACCCTTTCCGCGGTCACCCAACCGCGGCTCCATTGAAGGCACTGTGCGGGCGGGGCGATCGATGGCGGTCGGAATCCTTTCCGCGGTCACCCAACCGCGGCTCCATTGAAGGATCTCGAAACAGTATCACGCGAAGCGCCGGTTCATCTTTCCGCGGTCACCCAACCGCGGCTCCATTGAAGGGGAGCTGACGTATGAGATTGACACCGGCCTCGTCACCTTTCCGCGGTCACCCAACCGCGGCTCCATTGAAGGTCGATGTCTGATGGCGTTCCGAATCCGCTCGTCGTCCTTTCCGCGGTCACCCAACCGCGGCTCCATTGAAGGATCCTGCGCCGCACCAGGCGCCGGCGCAGGACGGCGTGCTTTCCGCGGTCACCCAACCGCGGCTCCATTGAAGGGTGTTCGGTTTTGTGGCTCTCCGGGCGATAGACCCACTTTCCGCGGTCACCCAACCGCGGCTCCATTGAAGGAAATGTCGATCATTCCTTCATGAATCCAACCAAGACGCCTTTCCGCGGTCACCCAACCGCGGCTCCATTGAAGGGCCTTACTCGCATGTTCGTGCAGGTGCTCGAAGACCTGCTTTCCGCGGTCACCCAACCGCGGCTCCATTGAAGGACATACCACTGATCGGCCCGCAGCACGCATTCGTACCTTTCCGCGGTCACCCAACCGCGGCTCCATTGAAGGCGATCTCATTTTTGAACGCCCTGATGTTGTCGCCCGCTTTCCGCGGTCACCCAACCGCGGCTCCATTGAAGGGCGTGAAATGCCGCCTAGCGATGTGCTGGCGTACCTCGCTTTCCGCGGTCACCCAACCGCGGCTCCATTGAAGGGGGAAAATCCCTGGACCTGATGGCTTGGCAGCGCGGTACTTTCCGCGGTCACCCAACCGCGGCTCCATTGAAGGTGAACACCGGCACGGACGCGATCGTCCTGCCGCGGGCTTTCCGCGGTCACCCAACCGCGGCTCCATTGAAGATCATCTCAAACCGACGTTCATGCGGTCGGTGACGTCTCTTTCCGCGGTCACCCAACCGCGGCTCCATTGAAGACTAGAACTGCTCCCGGAGGCGTTTGTTGCGCAGGCACCTTTCCGCGGTCACCCAACCGCGGCTCCATTGAAGAATCTGCTTATGGTGAGTCTCACAGAGCGATCGCAGACTTTCCGCGGTCACCCAACCGCGGCTCCATTGAAGAACGGTGGGGCTGGCCTTGCACGAAACGATCCACGATCCTTTCCGCGGTCACCCAACCGCGGCTCCATTGAAGATCGCCGCCGGCCGCGACGGCCGAGCTCGAGCAGGCCCCTTTCCGCGGTCACCCAACCGCGGCTCCATTGAAGAAAGCCGTGGTTGAAGTACCGGATCATCTCCAGGTTGCTTTCCGCGGTCACCCAACCGCGGCTCCATTGAAGAGAATGCAGCTTCGCTTGCATGATGGCTGAAGAGGCCTTTCCGCGGTCACCCAACCGCGGCTCCATTGAAGAAATTTCCGCGATGCGTCGTCGCGGCGCTTCGACGACCTTTCCGCGGTCACCCAACCGCGGCTCCATTGAAGCTCAGGGTGCGACCTGATGGAAAGACCGAACCCTCAACTTTCCGCGGTCACCCAACCGCGGCTCCATTGAAGCAGTCTTTTCCGCCGCTGTCGTTGAGGACGAATAGCCCTTTCCGCGGTCACCCAACCGCGGCTCCATTGAAGTGCGTAGGCCGCAGGTGATTGTCGAGATCGGCGCCGGGACCGGTGCGGTGACGGCGGCGGTCGCGCAGGCCATGCACAAGGACAGCCGGCTCATCGCGGTGGAGATCGACCAGGAATTCGCCTCGATTCTGCGGCTCCGTTGCCCGCAGGCCACCGTGCTTGGCTGCGATGCCCGCGAGCTGCCTGAGCGGCTTGCCGCGCTGAAGGTGAGCCGGATCGACCTGATGATCAGTTGCATCGCGCTGCCTTATGTGCCTCGCGCGGTGAACGAGGCGATCTTCGGCTGCCTCGATCGCATGGGCGAAGACGCATGGTTCACCCAGCAGACGCTGGCGCCGCTGGTCTATCGAAGGATCTATCGCCGGCTTTTTCACGAAGTGAATTTCCGCATGGTGCTGGCCAACCTGCCGCCGGGCGGGGTTTATCACTGCCGGCGGCTCAAGGCGGACCATCCGATGCACCTGCCGGGCAAACGCTGATGCGAAGCGATCGACACGTGACCTCTCCAGTCCTCATCATCGGAGCCGGACCGTATGGCGTCGCCATCGCGCTGGAACTTCACCGGCTGCGGATTCCGTTCGTGATCTTCGGGGAACCGTTTTCCCTCTGGCACAGGCACACGCTCACCGAGGCGAGTCTGCGGTCGGATGTTCATGGGAGCGAGGTGTTCACGAAGGATCGCCGGTTCCGGCTCGATCATCATCTGCATCAGACGCTGCCCGCCGATGAAGCGCGGCGAATCTGCGCGGGCCGGGTGCCTGTGCATCTGTTTCGCAGCTATCTGCGTCATGTTGAAACGCAGTTGCCGTTCCCCGTCGTCAATGAACGCATCGTGCAGATGAGTCGTGAAAACGGCGGCGGGTTCAGGGCCGTGTCGGAATCGGGCCGCGTCATCCATGCTTCGCAGGTCGTGCTTGCCTGCGGCATCGAGGCGCATCAAAACATGCCCGACTGTCTGGCAAAACTGGGGCGGGACCGTGTGGCTCATGGCTGGGAGGTGGAGCGGTATGAGCGCGTTCGTGACCGGAGGGTGCTGGTGATCGGCAGCGGACAGTCGGCGGCGGAGACCATTGCGCAGCTGCGCGACCGCAATCATGTGACCTGGCTGCATCGCAGCGAGCCGGTCTATTGCGCCGACCCCATCGCACTGCCGCGCCCCGTGTTTGCCCTGGCGATGCGCGGTTCGCACATCTACAGCATGCTTCCCCAGTGGCTGCGGCTGCGGTTGCGGCAACGCATGTTGGGCACCACCGTGACGCCGGACTTGAAGCCGCAGTTCACATCCAATGAAATCCCGCCGATTCGCGCCGATGTCCGATCGTTGAATCTCCGGCCTGATGGAGACGC
The DNA here is from genome assembly GCA_964649195.1 of uncultured Phycisphaeraceae bacterium. GTDB lineage: Bacteria > Planctomycetota > Phycisphaerae > Phycisphaerales > Phycisphaeraceae > JTS-RE9. Next base: position 18,938 of record CAZYPK010000017.1, on the reverse strand, counting down.
CCTGCACAGTCCGACGATGAATCTCCGCTTCGACAAGGTCATCGCCTGCACCGGCTACCGCTACCGGGTGCGGAATCTCACGCTGCTCGATCCTTCCCTTCGCGATTCGATTCTTTGCGACAACGACATCCCGCTGCTCGATCGCCGCTTCATGACCGGCGTGTCCGGGCTTTATATCGTCGGCGCCATGGCGGAGATCAAGCACGGCCCGGCGATGCGGTTCATGTGCGGCACGCGCACCGCGGCGATGCTCCTGGGCGCCGCGCTCTCGGATCGGGCGCGGCGACGCAATGGCTCATGATTTCCGCATTAATTTTGCACTTTTTCGTCATGTTCTTTGATCGTTCGCATTGCATGACGCTCATCAAACGCTCGTCAACCGGGCTTAGTTTGAAGCGGTGGAAAATATGGTCGATCATCGGCGGCAGGGATGTCGCCGTTCGCAGACAAGCATTCGCTGACAAGGAGGTCAGGTCATGTCCTTCGCCATGAACCTTCATCCGCACCGGGATCCTGCATGTTGGGAGCGAACGCGAATCCGGTTGGGATGGCGGCCGACTGACGGAGGGATTGACTTCGATGCGCTGCCGTTTGGACCGGGGGACTCGACGGCGGGATCGGAGATCGAACTCCAGGCGGTGGTGATCGGTTCGCGGGAGACGGTCGATCTGCCGCGCACGATCGAGGCGTCGGGCTTTTACGCCAATCTGCAAAAACGCTCTGCCGCGCAGGACACGCCCAAGCGGGCCCTTCGCGCGCTTGGGCGGTTTCTCGAACAGAATCCCGACAACGTCTGGGAGAACAGTTGGGTCCGCTTTCCGCGCCGGCTGCTCAATGAAGCCGCGAGGGACGTGCTCGAGCGCGATCTGCTTGCGGACAAAAGCAATCCCCACGCCGGTCCGCGCAGCGACGGGCATCGCTTTGTTTCCGAAGGCGAAGGCGATCCGATTCTTCGCGTGCCGGTGAGCTATCTGCTCAAGCTCGCGCTCGCCGATGCGGCGGGCAGCGGGGACCTCGCGCCATCGATGCAATCCACCGCGCGGCGGATGATGGAGCATTTTCTTTCGGACAACACATCGCCTGAATCCTTTTCGTTCCATGTCGTCTCCAAGCCGGCGCAGGCCACGCTGGGCCAGGCGCTGGCGAGGGAAACTTCGCTTCGCTTCCTGATGACGCAACTGCTCACCGCCTACGCCAACGATCGCTTTCAGCTCCGGCGGACCGGGCAGCAGGCGGTCGTCTATTTTTCGCCTCATCCGGCGGTGCGGCAGAAGCAGCTCAACGACTGCATTCCCGATGCGTATTACCGCGATCTCTTCATGAGTCCGTGCCTTTCGGGCTGGGACCGCGGCGAGTCGAAGCACGATTACATGCGGCTGTGCCACGAGGTGCTCAGCCGCAGCCACTTGAATGCCGTGGCCAAGGTGCGCGATGCGGGGCTTATCGCCAGCAACGTGGTGATGCTGCCCAACACCTCGAACATCAGCCTGGCGAACAACGGCATTCACGTCACGCTCGGCAGCCGGCGGCTGGGCGGGCTGATGCGCGATGAACGCTCCGGCTTCGGCCGCGCCGAGGAAAAGGCGGTCGGCGATCTGGTCACGAAAGTGTTCGAGCACTTTCTGCCGCTGTTCATCGGGACGTACAGCTGCGCCCCCTATCGGCTGGACTTCGCGGATTTCCATGCGGAAAAGGCCGTGAGCTTCCTGCCGCACGAACTGGATTTCACCCACCTGCGAATGCTCTGGCGGCGCTGGAAGAAGAAGGCCCGCGTCAGCCTGCTGGGACAGCCGATGATCCCCAGCGGCTACGAATGCATCGACAAAATGATGGCGTTCGTCTTCCGGCTCAAGGGCGATCTTGTTCCCGACTTCCGCCTGATCGATTATCTCGTCGCCCCGCTGAGCACGGACCAAAGCCCCGCGCTCGACGGCACGCTGGGCAACACCGACCGGCTCAAGCGCGACCTGGCGGACCAGGGCGTCTTCGATCCGCGCATGTCGCTTTACTCCTTCTACCGGGCGCGTCTTTACGAGCAGACGGGGTTCAGCGGTTTTGAAGGCCGGCATTACAGCCTCTGCGAATCGATCCGCGATGACCTGGCCAAGGCCGTCGATCTGCAAACGCTCATCACCGCCCTGGCGTTCAAGCTCATCGCCAAAGGCGCGGTGTGCCATGAGGATATTCCGGATGATCCGACGATCGAAAGCGAACGAAGGCAGATCATCTTCGGCGCCGCGATCGGCGTGCCCACGTTCTTTGTCCATGCCCGGACGGGCAACCGCTTCATCCGCCGCATCCTGGAAAACACGAAGAACACGCGGCAAAGTCGTCGCTATCCCGGCCATGTTCGCGTGCATCACCACGAATACCGGCTGGCGCTGCTGACGATGATCCGCGGCGAGGCGGCGGATCTCGTCGAGTCCCTCGACGCCGCGCCGATGCTTGCCGATCTGGAAGATCGCCTGCGCAGCGCGGGCGCCGGCGCCGCTCAGCGCGTGACCCAAGGCATTCTCGGCGAGTTGCGAAAACGCAGTCCGTTCGCCGTTGCCGCGCTTCCGTTCAACAGGGCCGCCGAGCAGTTCTACCGCACGACGCTGCGGCACCGTCACATCCGCGAGGCGATCGACACGCTGCGCACCGAATGGCGCACGGATCAGGCGCGATGGCGGCCGCTCTGGGCGCAGGCCATGCCGCAGCAACTGTACCGGCAGAATCCCATGCGGCTGCTCAATGCGGTGGAGCATGGGCTGATCGAAAATCAGGCGGAGATGCCGCATGTCACCGCGATGATTCATCTGCTCATCGGACTGGTACACACGGAAGTCACCGGCGGTTCCATTCAAGAGAGCGACATCAGTTCAGCAAGCGAGACCAAACAAACGGAGACGGAAACCGTTGCCGCTTGTTGACCTTCACACTCGATCAAGCCCATGCCTGATTTCCTGTTTTCCTGCTTTCATGCTTTCCTGTTTTTCTTCACCACCATGACCATCGTCCATCAATACATCGAGCGAGCCACCGGTGAGGTCCGCGATGAGCGACTCTACAGCGACCGGCTCATCCGCTTCATCTACAGCACCGTGCGCGAGCGGGCGCCGTTCCTCTTTCGCGCCCTGACCGGCTCCGCGTGGACGAAGCTGCTTGGGCTGATGAACTACGACCTGCGACTGGGAGCGCGGCTGACCGGCAACATGAAGTTCATCGAGCAGCTCGGCATCGATCTGAGCGAGTGCGTTGATCCGCCGGACACGCTCGACACCGCCCGCAAAATCTTCGAGAGAAAAATCAGATACTGGGACTGCCGGCCGATGACTGACGACGAGGCGGCCATCGTCTCGCCCGCCGACAGCCGCGTGCTGCCCGGATCATTCCGCGACACCTGCGCCTTGTTCATCAAGGAAAAGTTCTTCGCCTTCGACGAACTGCTGGGCGATCGCGGCGGCTGGCGCGAGCGTCTTCGCGGCGGAGACTTCGCCGTCTTCCGCCTGACGCCCGACAAGTATCACTACAACCACATGCCTGTCGCCGGCGTGGTGCGCGACCTGTACGAAGTCGATGGCAACTACCACTCGTGCAATCCCGGCGCGGTGGTCGAACTGATCACGCCTTACTCCAGGAACAAGCGCGTGGTCACCGTGATCGACACCGATGTGCCCGGCGGCACGCGGTGCGGGCTTGTCGTGATGATCGAAGTCGTCGCGATGATGATCGGCCGCATCAGGCAGTGCTACAGCGAGCATCGCTACGATGCGCCGATCGGCGTCGCGCCCGGCATGTTCCTTCGCAAAGGCGCGCCCAAGAGCCTCTATCAGCCAGGCAGCAGCACCGATGTGCTGCTCTTTGAGCCGGGACGGATCACGTTCGCAGCGGACCTGCTCGCCAACATGCGGGCCCCGATTCAGAGTCGTTTCACGCAAGGCTTCGTCCAGCCGCTCGTCGAGACGGATGTCGCGCTGCGTTCCTTCATTGCCACACGAATCGAGCACCCTTTTCACAGGTGAATCATGAACGGAATGATCTTCATCATCACGCTCGCCGCGATTCTGCTGTCCCTTCTCACCTGGGGTTTTCGCGTGCTGCCCGGCGAGCGCTGGCAGATGATCGCCGCCGTGCCGCTGACGCGCAACGCCGCCGGCGGGTGGACCGGATTGAATCTGACGTACTACGGCTTTTTCAATGCCTGCGCTTATACGCTTGCCGTGGCGATCATGCTGATCCTCATGGCCGCCATCGCGGTGCCGGTGGTCATCACTTTCACCGTCGCCGCTGCGCTGCTGGCGATCTGCATGCCGGCCTCGCGGCTGGTGGCGTGGCTGGTCGAAGGCAAGCGGCACACGTTCACCGTGGGCGGGGCGTTCTTCGTCGGCGTCATTGTGGGGCCCATCGTCGTGCTCGTCGTTGACCGGACGCTTGGCCGCCATCTGGGTATTGAGGTGCCCATCGTCGCCGTGCTCGCGGGCATGATGATCAGCTACACCTTCGGCGAAGCGCTGGGCCGCCTCGCGTGCATCAGCTTCGGCTGCTGCTATGGCAAACGCATCGCCGACTGCCATCCGCTGATCCGCTCGCTGCTGCGCGGCCGGCGCTTCGTCTTCACCGGCGAAACGAAAAAGGCGAATTACGAGGGCGGCCACCAGCACCAGCCGCTCATCCCCGTGCAGGCCATCACCGCCACCTTGCTCACCGTCACCGCCCTCGTCGCCACGATCCTTTTCCTGGAAGGTTCTTACACGCTTGCCGTGATGTCGTGTCTCTTTGTCACCCAAATCTGGCGCGTTCTGTCCGAGTTCCTGCGTGCCGATCTTCGCGGCACGCTCAGGTTCACCGCGTACCAGCGCATGGCGCTGGCCGCGTGCGCTCTGGCCGCCGCGCTGGCCATCGTCCTCCCCACGCCGGCGCCGGCAGCCACGAACATCGCCGCCGGACTGGCTTCGCTCTGGAATCCGGTCGCGCTGCTGGGTCTGCAAGCCCTGTGGCTCGCCGCGTTCCTCTTCACCGGACGCAGCGAGGTGACGCAATCCACACTCACGTTTCACGTCCGCCATGAAAGGGTTTGAGAGGCAATCGGGTGATGACCCGCTTCTGAAAACCTGATCCATGTTTTCCTTGCGATCGCGGGCGAACACCCTTGAAATCATGAAAAAAAGCCATATGCTTTTGCATTCACTCCTGGAGCCGCCTGTGAAAAATTGGACGATTCGGTTTTCCCTTGTTGCGATGCTGATTTTCGCCATGATCCGCCCGGCCGGGGCTGCGGAGGTCGCGCCCGATGCGGAGGTCACGCCCAAACGGCCTGACGCCGTGAAGGCGCGCAATGCCGAGATGAAGCGGCGCGTCGATGCCTGGCTCAAGGAGGGCAAGGCGGCGCCGATGCCGGTGCATGTCGTCTATCTCTCCTGTGAGGATCAGCAGCCGTTTCCCGAACATCGCGATCGATTGAACCGGGTGCTCAGCGAAGTGCAAACGTGGATGGCGGCCCAGCACGAGGCGGCGGGCTTCGGCCCGGTCACGATGATGCTCGAACGCGACGACACCGGCCGCGTCAAGCTCCACGAATCCAAGCTCCCTTTCGATGTGGGCACGCGCAACGTCAAGCTCATCCGGCAGACCCACCAGGCTTGCATCGACGCCTCCAAGACCGTCCTCGCCAAGGCCGGCATCAACTACGACCGCAGCTTCGTGCTCATCCTCACCACCATTCCCGACGACCACGGAGCCGCCCCTTTCTTCGGCAACATCATCCAGGACCGCGGCTATTGCTTTGCCGTCGATGCGCCCTGGCTCGACACCAACTACACCAAGACCGACGGCCCCAAGGTCTGGAAGGGCAAGACCGTCGGCCCCGCCAATTCCGCACTCGTCGGCGGCATCGCCCACGAACTGGGCCACGGTCTGGGACTGCCCCACAGCGACGAGCCGCCCGCCGAGAAATCCTACGGCGAATCGCTCATGGCCAGCGGCAATTACACCTGGCGCAACGATCGACGCAACGAAGGCAAGGGCAGCTACCTTCTCGACACCGACGCCATGCTGCTGATCGCCCGTCCGCCCTTCACCGGCAAGGTCCGCGACTTCGACAAGCAGCCCCGCGCCGAGTTCCGCGACCTCCGCTTCACCCTCACCGACGAGGGGCTGATCCAGGTGACCGGCAGCATCATCACCGACATCCCCGCCCATGCTGTGAAGGTCTGTGACGACCCGCCGAACAACAACGACTACAACTCCATCGCCTACGCGGCGCTGCCCGATGAAAAAACCGGCGCCTTCACCATCACCTTCAAGGCCCACCCCGCCGAGGGCGAGCACCAGCTCGTGCTCTACGCCTATCACGTCAACGGCCGGTGGACGCGGAAGAATCACAAGATGACCGTTGAGAAGGATGGCACGGTGAAGCTGCCGTGAGGGATCGCAGAAACTGAAGGGCCGGCGCCGGTTCTGTTGGAAGCGTTATTCGCCGACGGCGTTTGTCGGAGGCTGGGATAAGTCATAAAAATCCCCATGATCGATGTCATCCTGAGTGAGCAATCATGTCCGATGCAAATCGTGAATATCGAACCTGCGGAGACCAGGATGTTGCGGCCGGACGAGCTCCCAGCCAACTGAGCTGGTATCGATTCGCCAAGCGTTTCATCCTCGATTTGACCGTTCTCGATGCCGGTTGCGGCCTTGGCCACGGCATCGACATCATGCGGGAGGCCCCCGCGACCGTCCAAGGACAGGACCTTGATCCCCGATTGGCGAAGGATCACATTCGCGTCTGCCCGATTACGGAGATTCCGGACAAAAGCTTCGATGTCGTAACCAACATTGATGTCATCGAACACGTCGAGGACGATCACGAATTCGTCAGGCAGTTGGCGCGAATCGCCCGCAAGGCGATCTTCATCACGACCCCCAACTGGACCGCCAGCCGGTGTCACTGGCCCTACCACGTGCGCGAGTACACCCCCCGGCAATTCACGGCGTTGCTGGCGCCACTGGGCCGAATCACGCTGTTCAAAGGTGTTCCGGAGGGATCGATTGTCCATCAAGTGAGACATCCCACGCTCTACAACATTTTGAATGACTTAAGGACCTTCAAACTCACTGCATTTCCGACCAGGATATTGAACAACATCCTGCCCTTTTCCCGTCGCATCCACAGCCACAATGCGGCATTGATCGAGCTGTAGATGCTCCGTTCGCCAAGGCGAACGGCTAATTACCGCCCCACCGGTTCGCGTTCGATGCGCTGCGTCTGCATCTCCACCATCTCCCGGTATCTGCCGCTGCGGCTCATCAACTCCTCGTGCCGGCCCTGTTCGATCACCCGGCCGTGGTCGATCACCACGATCAGGTCGGCATGGGCGATCGTGCTCAGGCGGTGGGCGATCACAAAACTTGTACGGCCTTGCATGAGCGTGTGCAGGCTGTGCTGGATGAGCCGTTCGCTTTCGGTGTCGAGATTGCTCGTCGCTTCATCCAGGATGAGGATGCGTGGATCAGCGAGCAAGGCGCGGGCGATGGCGATGCGCTGGCGCTGGCCGCCGGAAAGTTTGACGCCGCGCTCGCCGATGAGCGTGTCGTAGCCCTTGGGAAAGGCGGCGATGAACTCGTGGGCGTTGGCCTGTTTCGCGGCATCGATGATCTGCCGCGTCGTCGCATCGCGGCGGGCGTAACCGATGTTCTGGTTGATGGTGCCGTCGAAGAGGAAGATGTCCTGCTCGACGATGCCCAGCAGGCTGCGATAGCTGTCGAGATCGATCCGCTTGAGGTCGATGCCGTCAAGCGTGATGGCGCCGGCGGTCGGATCGTAGAAGCGTGCGATGAGATTGGAGAGCGTGGTCTTGCCTGCGCCGCTGGGTCCGATGAGGGCGACCATCTGGCCGGCGGCGATGTCGATGTTGATGTCGGTGAGGACGGGCGTGTCGGAGCCGGGGTATTTGAAATCGACATGGCTGAGAGTGATGGCGCCCCGCACCGCCGGCGGCGAGACGCGGATTTCGCCTTCATTTCCGGCGAATTCGCGCGGCTCCTTCATCATGTCGAGCACCCGGTCGAGGCCGGCCAGTCCGTTTTGAAAGGATGTCGCACTCTCAGCGAGCGTAGCCAGCGGCCCCAGCAGCCAGCCGAGGTAGGCCAGGAACATGACCAGGCCGCCGGTGGTGAAGGCCTGCGAAGGCGCCAGCGCGCCTGCGGCAACCTGCTCGGCGTCGGCGATGATCTGCCAGCCGCCGTAGAGCAGGAGCGCGGCGGAGGCGACGGGGATGACGATGGAGAAGGCGATATCGACGGCCCGGTTCCACCACCAGACGTAAAGCTCCTGCCTGGCCATGAAGTGGTTGCCGCGCACGAAGCGTTGTGCTTCGCTGCGCTGGCGGGCGAAGCCGCGCACGACGCGGATGCCACCGAAGGTTTCGGTGGCGTGACTGTCGATGATGGAACGGGTGTTGCGAATCTCGCGGAACATCGGCCGAATGCGGCTGACCCACGCCTTCACACCCAGAAAAACCACCGGCAGCAGCACCAGCGAACCGAGCAACAGTTTCCAATCGGTCAGCGCGAGAACGAACAAACTTCCGACAAGCTGAATGATCGCCCGCCAGGGGTTGTAGAGCATCGCAAAAATGAGGTCCCCCACCGCGCCCGCATCCTCGCGCAGGGAGGAGGCGACGCCGCCTGACTTCATTTCATAGACGCGATTGAGCGGCAGCCTGACCGCATGATTGAATAACCGCCTTCGCACCGCCACCTGCACCCTTTTGGTGATGCGCGTGGCGTGCCAGCGCGACCACATGCTGATCAAGAGCGAGAGCATGGCGAAGGTCACCATGCCGCCGGACACCAGCAGCAGCAGATCGCGCGGCCTGCTCCAGTTCATGATCCAGCCGGGCGTGCCCGCCGGCAGCGGCACATCGCCCAGCACATGATCGAAGACGATCTTGGTGCCGTAGAGCGGGATGAGTCCCAGCAGCGTGGCGATGCTCGATCCCAGGAGCACGAGGAAGATCATGCGGTTGTGGCCGCGTGTTTCCCGCAGGAAAGCCGCGAAAAGCCGCCAGAAGCCGCGCTGCCGTTTGCCGGGCGTCCGATCCACATTGCCGCCGCCGCTGGGCGGCCCGCCGATGGCGATCTCGCCCGCCTTGAGGCGCCTTTTGAAATCGACCAGGTATTCCTTGAATCGTCGTCGGCTGGAGGTGAAGAAGGAGATCATGCCTTCGATGATAGGCGGATGCGCGGATGAAGGGCGCGGGACGGGTCATCGGGTAGTGGTTCAGTTTGAAATGTTCGGGTGGCTGGGGCGGAGTCTTCGACGCCCCGGCGCCTTGCTGTTTCATCGGGCCGGGGCTTCGCGGACTCAGCCCCAGCCACCCGGCGGTTCGGAGCGACACGCTCCGGCTCGCGGGTCATCGCTTGATTGCAAAGTCCCCGCGCATGTCGCGCCAGACGGAGTGCGGATGATTCGCCACCGTACCTGCGCTGTCAGGCTGCACGTTCACATACTCGATCAGAAACGTGGGGCCTTGAATGCGGTAGTAGTGGCCGATGCCGGGCTTCTCGGCGCCGGCCCATGCGAAGTGGACCTTGTCGAAGCCGGCGTCGTTGATTTCCTTGAGCCGCTCCTGGGCGATGGGGCCGGGCATGTTGTGGGCATGGACGTGCAGAATCGCCCAGAGCTTGTGCATCTGATCGTTGTTGAGTTTGGAGGCGGGCAGGCCGACGGGTCCATCGGCCGGCGGCTGAGGCGTTCCCGCGGCACGGATGTCCGCCGGGGCTTTGGCGTTGGTGATGGCGATCTTTTTCTGATCGGCATCGAGCATGGAGAGCAGCTCGAAGGCGAGCACTTCCTCTTTCTCCAACGCCCATGTGCCTTGCACGGGGCCTGCGCCGACATCCACGGTCACCTTGCCGGGGTTGCCGCCGAAGAAGGCCGGCGAGTGCGAGGTGATCCGGTTGTTTTCGACGGCGAAGTTGAGCGAAAGATGATGCCCTTCGAAGCTCAGGCCCCACTTGCCGGTGGCGGCAGGCTCGCCGAAGATGGTGATGTAATATCGCTGGGGATCGCGGACCGGGTTGGGATTTTTCTGCATCACCTTGAGCAGCGCATCGAGGTCCATGATCGACCGGGCCTTGTCGTAGCCCACCTGGCTCAGGGCCGAGCGCAGCAGGGCGAAGGCGGCCCGCTTCTGCTTCTCATCCATCAGCTTCACCGCAAGTCCCTTGCGGTCGTTCATCGGAATGAAGTGCCACTTCACCCTCCGCTGATCGTCGTACCCCATGAGCGCGACTTGCTTCTGTTCATCGCTCAGGATGGCGATGAAACGGCGGGCTGCATCAGTCATCTGCTCGCCGGGCGAGAGCAGAACGATGGCGGCGGCGCCGAGCGAGGAAAGGACCAGCAGGAGAACCGTGAGAACGCGAAAGGTCTTGGGCATGGTGTGGACTCGGGGAGAAAACAGGCAGACGAAAAAGCGAAAAATTCGGAAACGGATCGATCAGGCCGGTGGCGAAGTTCATGTCTTCATTTCTTGCTTTACCTGCTTTCCGGATTTCCTGCTTTTCCCTAGTGTACATGCAACGTCGGACGCTGCCTCATTAATGCAGAATATCCATCCTCGGTAACGCGGGTGTTGATGAGGTAGAGCGATTCGAGTGATTCGCAGTCCGCAAGGTGCAACAACCCGGCATCCGTGATGGGCACATCCAGCAGGATCAGGTGACGCAGGGTTTTGCTGCGTGCGAGATGGGCCATGGACGTGTCGGTCATTTGAAGCGAATCAATGCGAAGCGTTTCGAGTTTGGGCAGCGCGGCAATCTGCTCCACATCATCATCGGTCAGGTCGGTTTCGCTCAGGTTCAGCCGCACGAGATTTTTCAGGGCAAGAATCGGGACAAGGTCTTGTCTTGTGAATTTTGTGGAGACGCGGATTTCGATGGCGCCGCCGGTGCGGACGGCTTCGATCTGTGCGGCCAGGGGAATGTCGGGAGTTGCGGATCGACCCGGCTGAACCGGAGGATTTTGATTCTGCCCGCAGGCGGTGCAAGCGACCAGGCAGAGGCAGGTGAGCAGGTGTCTCATGGATGAAACATCGTAACGTGCAACATGATGAACCAACAGCAGATTCTCCGTTCGCCAAGGCGAACGGCTAAATAGGCGGGTTGTGCGCCTTCGCGTGGCCTTGCTACAATCCGGCCACGTCTTTGGGATCGTCCGCGTCCACGCCTTTCAAGGGACCGTCTGACATGATCGATCATCTGGCCGGCGGCAATCTGCTCATCATTCTGGCGATCAAGGCATTCCTGGTCGCGGCGGTGTTTCTGCCCATCATCGCGGTCAACGCGCTCTATTGCATCTGGTGGGAGCGCAAGGTCGCCGGCCACATCCAGTCGCGCGTCGGCCCCATGCACGTGGGCGGCTGGCATGGCTGGGCGCAGACGCTGGCCGACGGCATCAAGCTGCTCTTCAAGGAAGACCTGATGCCCAAAAGCGCCGACGCCTTCCTTTTCAAGTTCGCACCTTATCTCGCGTTTGCCCCGGTTTTCGCGGCGTTTGTCGTGCTGCCGTTCGGGCCGCAATTCGTCTTCGATGCCGGGCTTTCGATCGGCGTGCTGTATGTGCTGGCGTTTCTGGCCGTGGAGATCATGGCGGTCATCATGGCCGGCTGGGGCAGCAACTCCAAGTGGTCGATCTACGGCGCGATGCGCGAAGCGTGTCAGATGGTCAGCTACGAGGTGCCGCTGGGACTGACGATCATCACCGGCGTCCTCGTCGCGGGCACGCTCAACCTCGTCGAACTCGGCTACCTCCAGGGCGGCGGGCTGTGGGACTGGTTCGTGTTCCACAATCCCTTCATCTTCCTGGCCTTTTTCGTCTATTACATCGCCAGCCTCGCTTCCAACAAGCGGGCGCCGTTCGATCTGCCGGAGTCGGAAAGCGAACTGGTCGCGGGCTTTCACACGGAATACTCCGGGCTGCGCTGGTCGATCTTCTTCATGGCGGAGTATGGGGCGATGTTCGTCGTCGGCGTCATTCAGGCGGCCCTGTTCCTGGGCGCGTGGAACAGCCCGCTGGGCGGCTTCGATCCGATCTACTGGCTGTGCGGTTATGACCCCGTTGCCGCGGGACAGGCTTATTACAGCGGCGCGGTCGGCGCGGCCAACACGTTTGACGCCAAGGCAGAAGCGATGAATGCGGCATCGTCCGCCGGTTCGCTCACCGGCATCGGACTGCTGATCATCAACGCCTATGGCGCGTTCTGGATCATCAGCAAGGCCATCATCGTCATCTTCATTCAGATATGGATTCGCTGGACGCTGCCTCGCATCCGCATCGATCAGGTGCTTTACGCCTGCATCAAGGTGCTGCTGCCCTTGAGCCTCATCACCCTGCTGGGCGCGGCGATGTGGGTCTGGCTGGTGCCACAGCCGGCCGCGGTGACGGTGACCATGGCCGGCGGCGGCACGAAGGTGATTCACAACCTGGGCCACCTCGCTTCCGACACGCACTGGCTGCAAGGGCTGACGCAACTGCTGCTCATGCTCATCGGTCTCGCGCTGGTGGGCGTCTGCATGGTCATCGGTCTGCGAGGCTGGATGGGCGTGCTGACCAACGACGCCACGCAGCCGCCCAAGTCGCTCTTCCCCGATGTGATGCCGGTGGGCGACACGGTCGCCTTCACCAAGACGCCTGCGCCGGCGGCGAACGGGTGAAACGGAAAAGGCAAAAAGGCTATTATTTAATACTTATTACTTAATACTTAATGGCTATTTCAAACCTTGTTGTTCGGGACCGGTGGGAAACGCACGGACCACCACTCCGAAATAACCATTAAGTAATAAGTATTAAGTAATAAGTATTCGTCTTTTGCCTTTCGCCTTTCTGTCTTTCCGCCTTCCACTTGCCTGGCAGCTTCACCTGACCGATAAAAGGATGGCCTCTTCCACCCTCTTTGTTGTCGCCCATGAAACTTTGCTTCACCACTTTTGCCTGTCCCGACTGGACGTTGCGTCAGATCGTTCGCCATGCCGCCCGGCTTCAGTATCAGGGCGTCGAGTTTCGCATTGATGCGGGTCATGCCCACGGCGTGGAGGCGTGGTCGAGCGTGGGCGAACGGAGGAAGTTCCGCGAAATCGTCGAGAAGGCGGACCTGAAGGTGGCGTGCATCGCCAGCAGTCTTCAGTTTTCGATCGAGGGCGTCGTCGAGCAGGCGGTGGAGCGCATCAAGCTCGCCGCCGACGTGGGAGCGCCGGGGATTCGCGTGTTTCACGGCCCGCTGACCGAAGGCATGCGATCGCCCGCGGAGTGCCTGGATCGGGTGGTGCGGCAGCTTGGCGAAGCGGCGGAAATCGCCCGGATGCTGGAGACCGAGATCTGGATCGAGACCCACGACCTGGTGAGCCGGGGCGCCGAGGTTGCCGCGCTGGTCCGCGCGGTGGACCACCCCAATGTGCTGGCCTGCTACAACAATCTGCACCCGATCCGCCAGGGCGAATCGCTCGAAGCCACCATCGCCCACCTGGCGCCGATCATCCGCCATGTGCATCTGCACGATGGCCTGGCCCATCCTGAAAAAGTCGTCATCACGCCCGCAGGCCAGGGCGACATGCCCCTGGATGAAACCATGCAGGCCCTGGTGAAGATCGGCTACACCGAGTACCTCAGCGGCGAATGGTTCCACAATCAGTACGGCGACCGCCCCGAGGACGCCCTGGAACTCTACGCCCACGACATGCGAATGCTCACCCACCGCCACGGCGTCGCCCTGGGGCTGGGTGTCTGAGGCACGGAGGAGGAGAGGGAGAATGGCCAATGGCCATTGCAAAATGCAAATTGAAAATTGAGGAGAGGCAGACGTGCATCCCCAGGTGATGGGTTGTCTGCTCCGCCATTTTGCAATTTTCAATTTGCAATGGCCATTTTTCAATCTCTCCCCTGTGTTCCCTGTCCCCTGTTCCTTGTCTCCTTGGATATCTGAAATCTCAAATCTCAAATTTGAAATTTCACATTCCTGTCCCCCACCCCCGCCCCTCAGTCCCCGAACGGCATCACCTGATTCATCAGCGCCGGTCCTGTCGTGTCGCGCAGACCGATGCGCACCGGTGATTTCATCGTCTCCTCGTTGATCCCGGCGAATCGGAAGCGGCGCATCAGGGACTGGCCGGGCTTGAGCGTGATGATGCGCTCCTGGCGCGGCTGATTGGCGCAGATGGCGAAGACATAAAGCGTGCGCGGCTGCTCGCCCGTGTTGGTGATGTAGGCCGTGGCGGTGGCGTCCCATTGATTCGCATTGGAGGCGGGGGCGATCGACAACCCGGTGTCCATCTCGATGCCCGCCAGGCCCAGCAGCATGGTTGTTTCCAGGTCGATCGGTTTGCGCTGGCCGCTGCCGAACTCGAACCGGGCGGTCACCCGTTTTTCGCCGGCCACCTCCGCCACGGGGAACGCGATCATGAGCGGAACGGTGATCGTCGCCCCGGGATCGATGGCCACGGGGATGCGGCGCGGATCGATCTTCCAGCCCCGGCCAGGCTCGATGATGATCAACTCACCCTGCAACGGCTGCCGCCAGGGATTGCGCAGCGTGATGGCGTGCTCGTGGGTCACCTGCGACGATTCGATCAGCGCCGGCGTGACCGCGAAGGATGCGCGAAACAGCGCCAGTTCCGCGTCGATGCCTTCGATGAAGATCGGCGACGAGGTGATGGTGAACCGATGCTTCCGGTCATCCAGTTCGATCGGCTTCCGGTTGCCCCAGATGTCGGTGGCCACGGGCTGTTCGCCCAGGTAAAGCCGCACCTGGCGCTCATCGCTCGGGCCGCCGTCGAGCCAGATCGCCAGCATCGGGCCGCGCTTGCCATCGAGGATCATCGCCCCGGCGCCGGTGCCGACGGGCAGTCGCGCCACCACCTTCCGCCCATCGAGCTGATCGGCCAGGGTGGCGAACGCGCTCAGCAACGGATCGGGATGAAGCGAGTTGAGGCGATCGCGGCCAAAGTCCCAGGGGCGAGGCAGCGTGACGCCATCCACCCTGGCCTCCCAGGCGTGAAGCACGCGCATCGCCAGGTCATCGACCCGGCGGCGCTGGGTCATCATCGTCGCGGGGTGGATGCGCGTCGTCACCGTGATCTGATGAACGGGTGATTCGCGCCATTCACGCAGATATTCACCGAGCTTGAAAGGCTGAATCGTCGCAGGCACGTCAATGTTGAACGCCAACTCGCGGTGATCGAGCGTTGGTCTGCGCGGCGTCGAGAGTTCCCAGGGCAGCACGATCGACGGATCGGGCGTCAGGTCGATGATGGAGCTCACCGCGCGGGCGGTGGCCGGGTCGATCAGGGGCGAGCCGAACTCGCCGCCGACATCCTGTCCCATGAACCACCGGCGGACATTCTGGCCGTGCCGAATCACCAGCGGCCCGACCCAGGGCATCCATTCCTTGCGGGGCTTGCTGAACAGCCAGACCGGACTGTCGGCATCCAGGTCCAGCCGCTCAGCCAGTTCACGCGGCAGCGGCGAAAGACTCATCGAAACCGAAGCCCCCTGACGCCACAGCGGCTGAAAGATTTCATCCAGCTCCGCCATGCGCGTTTCCTGCGTGGCGATCGACACATCGGTATCCCACGCGCTGAGGATGACCCCGCCCAATGCCGTCGCCTGCGTCACCTGCGGCAGGGTTCGCAGCTCATCGAGCGACACCCCATGCACATCCAGCGAGAAGAGCCGCCTGCCCGGCGAGTCCTGCAACGTCCGCGAAGGCAGCCAGAGGAACGACCGCAGCGTGCGGGCCACCGGCTCATCCTTCCCATCAATGATCGTGGGATCGCGCAGCGTCATGTCAACCAGGTACCAGCCCAAGGCAGGCAACGAGGGCGTCCAGCGCCAGGTGGATGCCTCCCCCCCTCCGACCGGGCGATTCACCCGGGCGATCCTCTCCCCTTCGTGGTTGTAAACGGCAACGGTGGCGTCGAGCCTTCGCCCGGAGAGGTCGCGCACCTCGAAGGTGAGCAGCGGCTTCTGCGGCGCCACGATCAGATTCACCGCGCTCTGCGTCCGCACCACGATGCGAGGCACCTGCCAAATGGTGATGTCATCGAACCACGCATCGCCCTGGTTGTCCTGGTATTGCACCGTGTGCTTGCCGACGGCGGTGATGGTCTGCGACGCGGCCGCGGTCAGCGGCGTCTGATGCTGCGCCTGGAGCAGCTCGACCTGCATGCCGATCCACGCGGCCGCGGGGTGATCGCCGTGCAGTTTCACCGTCACCTGCCGCCATTTCTCCTTCGTGTCAAGCAGCGGCGTGGCGACGGCGGACGCATCGATCCGCCGACCCTGGGCATCGACAAAGTAAGCGATCAGCCTGGCGCGGGCGTGATTCAACCTGCTCGTCCTGATGCGGGCCGTGATGACGTAATCACTCTGAGGCACCGCGGCGATCGCGCCAACTTCCAGAAAAGCGCCGGCACTGCCGGAGTTGAGACCCAGGTGAAGCGAATGATCCCCCTGCTGCGCCTGCGGCAGGTTGAAGCGCACCCGCGTGAACCGTGGAAAACCCTCCCGCCCGATCATCTGCCGATGCAGCGGCTTCTCGTTGAAGTTCGGATCGGAGGTCTGATCCGCCTTGCCCATCACGTACCAGTAGCGAGGCATGTCCTCGAAGTTGCCCTGGGCCGCCTCTTCAAAGTCAAACTTGTGAATGACACGATCGCGGCCCAGATCAACACCTTCCACCGGCTCCTTCTCCTGGGCAGCCGCGCCGGAGACCATGCCAATGATCAGGCACCACGCCGCCAGAAGACGCGCCGCCCACGGACACCGTGCAGGATGTGTGATCCATCGCATCCCCTTGTTATCGGATGATCCGGGCAAAAGCCTCAAATGACGGGGATATCCGAGCCGCGCGGCGTAAGCCCGCGCTGGTGACGGAAGACAGGAGACAGGGGACAAGAGACATGAGACATTGGTTATTATTTATTGGTGATTGCTTATTTCTTATTTGAAGGGACGGTGGACAACGGCGAAGGCTGCTCCCCCAATAAGCAATAAGCAATCACCAATAAATAATAACCAATTGCCTTTTCTGTCTTCTGTCCCCTGTCCCCTGTCCTCTGTCTCAATCGCGGGCTTATGCCGCGCGGCTCGGGCGCCTCCTACTTTCCCAACTGCCGCTTCGCAAACCGGATGAACACATTCCAATGCTCTTTGGTCACGGTATGAGCGCCGGGATCGACGTAGTAGCCCAGTTGGTCGCCGATCAGTTCATCGTGTTTCGCCACCGCATCAGCCGCGATGCCCCGGACGCCGAGCAGTTCATAGACCGGGCCGGCGGCCCTGAGAATGCGAAGCTGGCCATCGGGGTCGGCCCACTGATCCTTTTCACCATTGGTGAAGAGCACCGGTCGCGGCGCGCACAGGGCCACGAGGCAGTGCTGATCGAAAGGAAGCTTGTCGGTGGCGTCGTTGAAGAGCTTGAAATTGTCGTTGAACCAGTGGGGGAAGGCGGTGTTGATCCGCTTGACCGTTTCCGCCTTGGGGTTGAGCGTGCGGCTCGGTGCGCTGCCGCCGCAGCCGGCCTGATGGACGATGGTGACGGCGATGCGCTCGTCGAAGGCGCCGGCCAGCAGCGAAGCCTTGCCGTTGCGCGAATGGCCGAAGGAGATGATCGCCTTGGCATCGATCTCCTTCTCGGTCACCAGGTGATCCACCACGCGATGCAGCCCCCAGGCCCAGGCCGCGATCGCCCGCATGTCGGTCGGCGACGCCTCCTTCGTCCTGCGGAAATAAGGCAACACGCCATCGTTGAGATCGTTCTTATCCGGCAGCAGATCGCCGTAGTAAAAAGTCGCCACGGCAAAGCCCTGGTCGATGGTGTTTTCAATCTCCCATCGGGTCGCCTGCGCCGCCCGCGCTTCATCCGTGGCGCGATTGTTCACCACGCCCGGACCGTTGCGCATCCACCGGGTCGAAAGCGGAATGGACGGATCGCCATGCACCGAATGATTGCCCTGAAAGTTGATGCCGACGATGACCGGCGCCGGTCCCTGCCGCTTGTTGGGCGTCACCAGCAACAGTTCGATCTTCGGACAATCCGCGGGGCCGAGGTCGAGGTCGATGATCTTCATCGTCGCCTTGCCTTCGAGGAACTTTTCATTGGTCTGCCGCACCGTTGACCTGATGCGCGGCGGGTCGGGCAGATGGCCGTACATGTAATGCTGGAAGAGTTCCTTAAGCTCGGGTTTGCGCTTTTTGTGCCACTGCTCAGGCGTCGTCACCTTCGTCTCATCAAGCATGATCAGCGGATCAGGCAGTTCGCGCCGCACCGGCAGGAATTCAACTCCGGGCCAGTCCGCAGCGATGCAAGGCATCGCCCATGCTGATGCGAAAGCGAAACCCATGAAAGCGGCAAACAAACAAGGATGGTGATGGAACATGGGAACCTCTCCATATCGTGCAAAGGGTGCGAGCCATGATGGTAACGCACGAACACGCCTTGGCCATTGACGTGTAAGAGCCGCGACTCAACGAGTCGCGGACGTGAACAGCCTGAAGGGGCGCCAAACGCACCTGTTGCGTACAGCCTCGATCGGCGCCCGGTCGTGTTCGCATCCCGTGATCCGCTGCGCGATGGCCACTCCATTCTCATCGCTCACGTCCGCGACGTGTTACGTCGCGGCTCCATCCCAAGAGCCGCGACTCAACGAGTCGCGGACGTGAACAGCCTGAAGAGGTGCCGAAACGCACCTGTTGCGTACAGCCTTGATCGGCGCCCGGTCGTTTTCGCGTCCCGTGATCCGCTGCGCGATGGCCACTCCATTCTCATCGCTCACGTCCGCGACGTGTTACGTCGCGGCTCCATCCCAAGAGCCGCGACTCAACGAGTCGCGGACGTGAACAGCCTGAAGAGGTGCCGAAACGCACCTGTTGCGTACAGCCTTGATCGGCGCCCGGTCGTTTTCGC
>CAZYPK010000016.1:18597-52701 GCA_964649195.1 uncultured Phycisphaeraceae bacterium | reverse complement strand
GTGGGAATTGAAGTCGAAAAGTTCTCAGGCTCCCGGAAGGGCGCGGGCCAAGGGGCGTCGGGTGGCTCCTGGGACCGCTTCGGGTGGCTGGGACTGAAGGCTCTGCGCAAGTGGGTGGCTGGGGCTGAGTCCGCGAAGCCCCAGCCACCCGCCCAATGCCTTAGAATACCCGCCGCCCCTTACGCCCTTTGCGAGGTGAATATGAAACGATCGGCTGTCCTCTGTCTTCCCGCCCTGCTTCTGCTGTGCATTTCGTCATTGGCCCATGCACAGGATGCCAGGTGGATGCGCTATCCCGCCATCTCGCCCGATGGCAAGGTCATCGTCTTCTCCTATCAGGGCGACCTGTGGCGGGTGCCTGTCACCGGCGGGCGGGCGGTGCAACTGACCACCCATGCCGACCATGAACGCAGCCCGGTCTGGTCCCCTGATTCAAAGTCGATCGCCTTCGCCTCCGATCGGCACGGCAACTTCGATCTCTTCCTCATGCCCGCCGACGGCGGCGGCGCGACCCGACTCACCTTCCACTCCGCATCCGATGAGCCGACCGGCTTCACGCCCGACGGCCGGCGCATCCTCTTCACCTCCAACCGGCTCGATGCGCCGCAGGCCAACATCGGCAACGCCAGGCTCGGCGAGCTTTATTCCATCGCCGTCACCGGCGGGCCGCCGCGCCAGGAACTGACCACCCCCGCCCAAGCGGCGCGATACAACCACGACGGCACGCTCATCGCCTACTACGATCACAAGGGGTACGAGAACGAATGGCGAAAGCACCATCAATCACCCATCGCCCGCGACATCTGGCTGTACGACACGAAAAAGAAACAGCACACGAAGCTCACGACCTTCGCCGGTGAGGACCGCGATCCCGTCTGGGGGCCGATGAACGCGCAAGGGCAGCCGCTCTTCTACCTCAGCGAACAAGGCGGCAGCTTCAACGTCTGGACTCTCGATCCGAAAAACCCGCGGCAACCCAGGCAGGTTACGAATCACCACACCCACCCGGCCCGCTTTCTCACCATCGCCGACGATGGCACGCTCTGCTACGGATATCACGGAGACATCTACATCAAGCCGGCTGACGGCGACCCACGCCGCATCGACATCGACATTCGCAGCGACGATCGCACCAACGCCACCGAATGGAGAACCTTCAGGGACGGCGCGACGGAGTTTGCCTTGTCGCCGAAGGAGGACGAAGTCGCCTTCGTCCTGCGCGGCGACATCTTCGTGGCCAGCGTCGATCACGGCACGACGCGCCGCATCACGGAAAGCGCCCACCAGGAACGATCGATCAGTTTCTCACCCGACGGCCGGTCGATTTACTATGCCGCTGAGAAGAACGGTTCATGGGGCATTTATCGCACGGAGCTTTCGCGCAAGGATGAAGATCGATTCTTCAATTCGACGCTGATGGAGGAGAAGCCGGTGATCGTGGGGGAAGGCGAGATGTTTCAGCCGGTGCTTTCGCCTGACGGCAAACAGATCGCGTATCTGCACGACCGTGATGAGCTTCGCGTCTTCACCATTGCCACGAAGGAAACGAAAGTGGTCGTGCCCGCGGCAAGAAATTATTCCTATCGCGACGGCGACATCAGCTTCGACTGGTCGCCTGACAGCCGGTGGCTTTCGTTCAATTATTACGCCCAGAAGCGGTGGATCCGCGAAGTGGGCGTCGCCGAGGTCGCCACCGGCCGCATCGTCAACATGAGTGAAAGCGGCTACATCGAAGGCAACCCCAAATTCAGCCGTGACGGCAACGCGCTGCTCTATTACTCCAATCGCTTCGGACGCAGAAGCCACGGCAGTTGGGGCAGCGACGGCGACATCTTCATTCAGTATCTCACCCGCGAAGCCTACGACCGCGCCATGCTCAGCCCGGAGGAGTTCGACCGCCTCAAGAAAAAAGAAGACGACAAGAAGCGTGCCGAAGCCGCCAGGCCGAAAAAGGAAGACGAAGAGAAGAAAGAGGATGACGCGGACAAGGAAGATAAAGATGACAAGAAGGAAGAACCCGCTCAGCCGAAGAAGCCGGCGCCCGTGAACAAGGTCGAGATCGAGTTCGAGGACCGCGAGCATCGCCTTCGCCGGGGTACGCTGCACTCGGCGCCGATGAACGACTACGTCATGTCCGTCGATGGCGAAGCGATTGTTTATTTCGCCCAGGTGGAACGCCGCTGGGACCTGTGGGCCTCCCGGCCGCGCGACGGCGAGACGCGAAAGCTCATCACTTACAACGATGAAAGCCCCGGCGACCTGATCCTCTCCAAAACCGGACGACATCTCTTCGTCCGTCGCGGCGGCGGACGCATCGAGCGCATCGACCTGGGCACATCGCTCAACCGTGCCAAGGATCGCTCCTCCACCGGGTCGCCGAAGATCGACACCATCGGCTACGCCGCGCAGCTCGTCGTCAACTCCCCGCAGCAGCGGGCCTATCTCTTCGAACACATGTGGCGACAGACGCAGCAGAAGTTTTACGATCCCAGGCTGCACAACGTCGATTGGCTCGCCTATAAAAAAGCCTACGAACCCTTCCTCCCTTCGATCACCAACAACCGCGACTTCGCCGAGATGATGAGCGAGCTGCTGGGTGAACTCAATGCTTCACACACCGGCTGCTCCTATCGCAGCACCAGCCGCGACGGCGATGCCACCGCCGCTCTGGGCCTCCTTTACGATGTCGCCCACGCCGGCCCCGGCCTGCTGATCGCCGAGATCATCGCACGCGGTCCCGCCGACAAGGCCGGCTCCAAACTCGCCGCGGGCATCCTCATCACCCACATCGATGGAACCGAACTGACCGCCGACACCAATCCCTGGGCGCTGCTCAATCGCAAAACGAACACGCCCGTGCGACTTTCACTCAAGGACCCCGCCGGGAACACCGCATGGGAGGAAATCATCAAGCCCATCTCGCTGAGCGCGGAGTCCGGCCTGCTCTACGAACGCTGGATCAAACAACGCCGCGCCTACGTTGAAAAACACTCCGACGGCCGCATCGGCTACGTGCATGTGCGAAACATGAACGACTCCAGCTTCCGCAGAACCTTCGAAGACACCATCGGCCTCAACAGCGACAAGGAAGCCCTCATCGTCGATACGCGTTTCAACGGCGGAGGCTGGCTCCACGATGATCTCGTCGGCTTTCTGGACGGCCGCGATTACGCATGGTTCACGCCGCGCGGCAAGAACAAGGGCGACCTCGGCGCCGAGCCGCAGCATCGCTGGTCACGCCCCGTCGTCGTCGTCCAGAGCGAAAGCAACTACTCCGACGCCCATTTCTTCCCCTTCGCCTTCAAGACCCTGGGCTTAGGCCAACTCATCGGCACCCCCGTCGCCGGCACCGCCACCGCCGTCTGGTGGGAAACCCAGATCGATTCATCACTCGTCTTCGGCATCCCCCAGGTCGGCATGGTCACCGCCGAAGGCAAATACCTCGAAAACCTCACGCTCGATCCCGATGTCCTCATCCACAACGACCCCGACAGCATCAGCAAAGGCGAAGACCCGCAACTCAAGAAAGCCGTGGAAGTGCTGCTGGAACAGGTGAAGAAATGATCGGGATTTCAGGCTAGAATATCGGCATCACGCCAGGTTTCTCCGGAACCTCTCATGACACTTGCCTACGAAGAACTGGTTGACTTCATCGCCGGCGGCGCCTCCAGCCGCGATGTCGCCGAGTTCACGCCTTCGGATTCCGCCAAGGCTTTGGTGGCCGACCTGATCCATCGGCAGAAGACGATCGGACTTTCCAGCGAAGAAACGGCGGACCTCCAAAACTACCTTCAACTGGAACATCTGCTGAGGCTGGCCAAGGCCCGCGCCAGGCTGCGGCTGAGTGATGAGTGAAGGGCATGTCCACGTCTTACATCAGCGCCGAGCTGCGCCGCCTGGTCGTCGCCAGAGCCCGTTCGCTGTGCGAATACTGTCTCATCGCCGAGGAGGACACCACCTTCGGCTGCGCGGCTGATCACATCATCAGCGAGAAACATCTGGGCATCACCAGCGAAGAAAATCTGGCGCTGGCCTGCGTGTTCTGCAATCAGGCCAAGGGCAGTGATGTCGGCTCGATCGATCAGGACAACGGACAGTTCCTTCGACTGTTCAACCCTCGACTCGACCGCTGGAACGACCATTTCACGCTCAACGGCGACCGCATCGATGGAATCTCTCCCATCGGCAAAGTCACCGCCCGGCTGCTGGGCTTCAATCGCGTCCAGCGAATACTCGAACGAAGATTGCTGCGCGAAATTGGGCGATATCCAAGCATTGACGCACTGAATAGAATCAACTCCTGAATCATTCACACACAAGGCTTACCACCATCATGGCCAAACACACCCCCGGTTTCCTCAAGATCGTCAACGATGCCCGCTCGCGCATCAAGGAACTGACCCTCGCCGATGTGCAGCCGCGCGTCGGGCGCAAGGAACCGTTCCTGCTCATCGATGTGCGCGAAGAGAGCGAGTTCGCCGCGGGCCGCATCCCCGGCGCCGTGCATCTTGGCAAAGGCGTCATCGAGCGGGACATCGAAACCCGCGTGCCTGACACCGCCACCGAACTCGTCCTCTACTGCGGCGGCGGCTACCGCTCCGCACTCGCCGCCGACAATCTTCAGAAAATGGGCTACACCAACGTCTGGTCGATGGATGGCGGTTACCGCGCCTGGAAGGAAGCGGGCCTGCCCATCGAAAAGCCGTGACCGCCCGGCGGGTGTCGGCATGTTGAGTTTCATGGCATGAACCCTCCGCAGGCGAGCAGGCTGACCAGCGCCGCCGCGAAGATGCCGTTGAGCGCGACGATCCAGAGCAGGCAGGCCATGCGCGTTGGCATGCCCAATCGTGCCGTCAGTCGCGCAAAGAGAAATCCCATCGCCACATCGGTGACGACAAGCAGCGCCAGTTGCAACGGCGCAAGCATCGCAGGCGCGACGCCTTCACCGTGAAGCGCCGCGGCGATCACGTTGCCGCCCGCGCCGATCATCTTGATCGCCATGCCCAGCGACATCGTCATCAGACAGGCGTCGGCCCAGTGCCAGACCGACACGCGGGCAAAGCGTTTCGGGTGCATCTGCGCCACCATCAGCAGCAGAAAGCCGAAGCCGATCCACGCAATGGCCGCGGCGACGCCGATGGCTGCGGCGATGGGTGCGAGATCCGTCACACCTGCGATCAGGCGGTAACTGGCGGCATAAACCGCCGATCCCGCAAAGGCGATGAGCATCAGCAGCATGCGCACCGAGGGCGGCAGGAGAAACATGGATGAATCGCCATCCATCATCCGGCCGGACATCGACGCCTCGGCGGTACGAATCGTTTGAAGGGTTGGAGTGAACATGATGAACTCCTTTTGTGTTGCGCATGATCCGTGGTGCGCCGCGAGATCAACGTGCGATGGTCATGCGGCGGCTTTCAACTGCATCGCCAGCGCCCAGCCATAGACCGCGGTGAAATAGGCCCACACGCCGGTGAAGGTGATGTGAATGAACGTGTTCAGCCGCTGGCCGCGCCACAGGGATGGGTCGTAATAGAAAAGCTGGGCGATGAGCCTGGAACCCCAGAACACGACGAGAAAGATGAGCACCAGCCTGGCCAGCGGCGCCTGCTCGACGAGCGTCCGCGGATGAAGGAGCGAGAGCGCGCCGAACGCGGCCACGCTGAGCATGATGTAGAAGCTGTGTACGATGAACACCTGCCGCGTCAGCGGCGAGAGTCGCTCGATTTCCTGCATCCACTGAAAGCGTTTCCACACCGCGAAGTTCAGCAGCACGATGCCGAACATGATCAGGCCGACGATTCGAAGATGGAAGGTGATGTCCATGATCAACGCCTTTCGGAAAAATGACACGGCGATTTTCCGCCTGCATTCACGCTCATTTCAAGGCCAGCGCCGCTGGCAATGTTCGCCGTTGATGCACTGGGGCCTGCCCAGTTGCACATCGAACACGCCCGGCGAATAGTTCGCGCCGATGAACCGCGCATGACCGAGCCAGTCTCCCGTCTGCGCGATCAGGGCCTGGTCATCGATCGCCGCGCTCACCGCCCGCTGCGGCCAGGGCTCGTGCCAGACGCGAAACCTTCTGCGCACACCGCCCCGCTCGGTGAAGGCGGTGTAACGCTCCAGCAGAAACTCATCGAGGGTGTCCGCGGCGCACGGAGCGAACGGGGCATCGGTCTCGACGCGGGCGCGATAGCGGAGTTGATCATCACCGCCTGCGCCCTTCGCGCTCACCATGCCTGCAAGCGCGCCCGCTTCGTGATCGTGTTCGTAGTTCAGCTTGCCGCGGCGATAAGGCAGGCCGAACACGCGCGGACCGATGAACACGCTCAGCGCATTGGGCAGCCACTCGGCGAGAAAGAAAATGCCCGCCTCACCGCGATGTTTGACATAGGTCCGCACGTTGAGAAACCCGTGATTCGCCACCGGCCGGCTCAGCCAGGCGGTCATCGCGCCGCCCAGGTGCGGACGCAGGTTCCGCATCTGAAACGCCACCAGGCTGACATAGGCGGACCCGCGATGCAGGTCCAGTTCATAAGGCACGAACTTCGCCAGCGCCTGCGCATCCGTCTCGTAATGAAGGAAGAGCGATCGCACCCAGTCGCTGTGCAGCAGCGGCGTTCCCTCCTGCGCGGTCATGCGGATGCGCGCCGCCTCGCTGAGCGTTGTGCTCCGCCTTGCCGATGGTGGTTCCTTGATTTCGAGCATGACAACCTCCTTGATGACCGGCCCCATGCCCCCGGTTTTCACCGGGAAAATCGCGTGAATTCGCGCCGACGCTTCGGCCGGGGCCGGGGGCCGGGGCTATATGGATCGCAGCGCCGCGTATCCGAACACGCCGGTGAAGTACGCAAACAACAGCGTCAGGCCGTGGTATCCAAGCTTCAGGTACGTTCTGGTCAGATGCGTTCTCGCATCAAGCCAGGTGTATTGCAGCGACACGCGCGCCCCCCAGAAGATGGCGATGAAGGCGCAGACCGCGCGGGCCAGCGGATCGCCCGAGGCCAGCGGCGCACTGCATGACATGCCCAGCAGACCGAAGCCGATGATGACGAGGACGATGAAGATGCCATGCGTCCAGACAAGCTGGCGGGTCAGCGGACTGACGCGGGCGAGTTCCGCCTTCCAGTCGAGCACCTGCGGCACCAGCGCGCTGGCGATGAGCACGCCAAAGTGCAGAAGCCCCGCGATGAAGATGAGCAGTTCAAGCGTGTTCATGATGTTGCCTTTGCAAGAGCCGTTCAGAAAGCAAAGCTGCGATTGCCTTGACCGATCACAACGCGCCCAATGCGCGGGCGAACGGAAGAATCACTTCCTGCACGAAGGGCGGATGGAAGAGCAGCATCACCGGACCCACGGTGACGATGAAGGTGAAACACCAGCCACGCCAACCTTGCGCCAGGCCGATGCGTTTGCCGAGGCTCGTTCCTTCAAACCACAGGCCGGCGAACTGAATCAGGAAATAGAGCGTGGGCAAGCCGAACCCGGCGGAGGCGGGGAGTGAGATCACCAGATCGTGAACGAGGCCGGAGAAGAGGAAGACGAGCGCCGCCGCAGTTCGCGTTCCGATGCGGCGCACCATCGGCTGAAAGATGATCTCGTGCGACAGCACACGAAAATCGCGGTTCCATCGCCTGCCCCAGAACTCCCCCACGCTGCAAGAGGCGACAGGATTTCGCATCATCAGCGGCACATCGATGCCGCGAGCGCGCCATGCCAGGGCGATGAGATGAAACAGGCCGAAGTGCAGCATGAAGATGATGCCGACCATCGCGATCCAGCCGGTCAGCAGCGGCGATGGCGCGGGGACGAAGCGCGCGAAGATGAAGAACAATCCTGCGCCGAGCATCATCTTGCTCAGCGCGATCACCACTTCCTCCCGCTGCGGCTTGACGGCGGGCTTGCGATCGACATCGAGCGCCGCTTTTGCATCCAGCCCCGGCCAGAGAAAGAGGAACGCCATCATGCGGAGGGTGGTGGTTCGCAAACCGGTGCGCAGCGCCCGGCGAAACATCAGCCATTTGAAACCGGCGAACATCGCCGCCGCCAGCACCCACATGAACAGCCACGCGGGCTGCCGGGGCATGGCGAGAATCGTGATGATCGTCATGACCAACAGCGGCAACCAGTCGATGAAGTGATCGGCTGCGCCGGTGCCGCGACGGGGGGCGGAACGGGTGATCGCCGGCAAGGCGCATTGACCGCCCAGGCAATGGCGATGATTGGCGACCCAGCCGTAGCCTCGGTGAAGGAGGCCGCGAATCCCCGGCAAGCCCGCGATCCACGCCAGCGGCCTGGCCCACCCCACCCGCCTGGCCAGTTCGATGACCGCATCCGCCCCGCCCCGCTTCGATCCGTCAGGCAGCAGCAGCCAGATACGATCGGGCTGTTCACCATCGCGCAGCCCCAGACGCCGCCGGACCCAGGGCGTGGCCAGCGGCACGAACCGGATGTTCCTTGCCCCGACGATCCTTCGCACCCGTTCGACCCAGCGGACACAGAACCCGCAATCCGCGTCGTAGGCCAGGAACCCGGCGTGAAACGTGCCGGGCAAGATTCTTCCTGTTTTGTTGGTCTTTTCTGTACGAACAGAAACACCATCCCAAATAAAAAGCTCGACCGGCAGGTCGGGGTCGCCATCCAGATTTCGGGTGAGCCGGGTCATGATTGCACCTGGGTTCGGATTGAGGGACCGGACGGCACAACGGGCGCCTGCGCATCACGCGCTGAGACCGAGGAACTTCTTCACCTTGCCGCCGAGCTTCACGAACCTGAGCATGGCCTGCGTGGGCAGCCGGCGCATCTGCTCGTACCAGCCGCTCATCGTCTCGAAGAAGCCCAGCAGTTCATTGAGCCGCCGCTTCGTATGGGCTTCGGAGGCGCCGGCCTTCTCCGCCTCGATCACGCAGTCGCGCAGCACGGCGAGCGTCGGATCGATCTCGCGTCGCTTGCGCTCGGTGAGCACCACTTCGAACATCTCCCACACATCCTTCATCGATTCGAAGTGATCCCGGCGGTCGCCCATCACATGCACCACCCGCACGATGCCCCAGCCTTGCAGCTCCTTGAGGCTGGTCGAAACATTGGACCGCGCCACCGACAGCGTATGGGAAATCTCCTCCGCATCGAGCGGGCCGGCGGCGATGAACAGCAGCGCGTGAATCTGCGCCACCGTGCGGTTGATGCCCCAGCGGGCGCCCATCTCGCCCCAGTGAAGCACGAACTTTTCCTGGACCGGCGTCAGTTGCATGGCAAACTCCGTTTTAACGGCCATCAAGTCAAGACGGCTTTCATCCGCTTCTGTCTCTACAGAAATAATCGACTATCACGACGGTCTTGTCAAGCCTAATTTCAATGGAATCGACATTTTTTTTTCATCGGCGTCGCCTCATGTTGAAAAAGAGGTCGGAGGTCGGAGGCCGGAGCGAAGCCGCAAGCGGCTCTTCAACGGTATAGTGGCCCGATGCTTGTTTACGCCGGCATTGACGAGGCGGGCTACGGTCCGCTGTTTGGGCCGCTGGTCATCGGCCGGGCTGTTTTCGGCATTGAACCCCGGTCCGCCTCCCCGGTGACGGACGAATCCTTCGCCCAGCCCACCACGATCGCCCCGGACCTTTGGAAGCTGCTGGCCAAGGCGGTCTGCCGGGAGCTGAATGACAAACGCGGCCGCATCGCCGTCAACGATTCCAAGAAGCTCAAGACCCCCGCAGCGGGCATCCGCCACATGGAGCTGGGCGTGCTGGCTTTCGCCTCGCAACGGGCCGGCGCCGACTCGCCGCAGACGATCCACGGCTGGCTCGATTCGATGGGCGAGGTGACGCATCAGGACCTGCGCCACCTGCCCTGGTATCACGCCGATGACGCCCGGCCCTGGAACGCGCTGCCTCTGGCCACCACCGCAGGCGAGCTGGCCATCGCCCGCAACCTGCTTTCGCGGACCGCCCACGACTGCGGCATTCAGATGCTCGATCTGGGCGCCGCCGTCGTCTTCGAGGATCGCTTCAACCGCATGGTCGCCGCCACGCGCTCCAAAGCCTCGGCCAGTTTCACCTTCGTCGCCTCCCATCTGAATCACATCTGGCAGCACCACGGCCGGCACAGCCCCATCGTCGCCGTCGATCGGCAGTCGGGCCGAACCCGCTACCGCGAACTGCTCGCCCAGTGCTTTCCTTCCGCCGGCATCACCATCCTCGATGAGACCGACACGCTCAGCGCCTATCGCCTTCGAGAAACCGCCGGCCCGACGCCGCGCTGCATGACCGTGCAGTTCGAAGTCAACGGCGACGGCCTGCATCTGCCGATCGCGCTGGCCAGCATGATCAGCAAGTACACCCGCGAACTGATGATGACCCGCTTCAAAGCCTGGTTCAGCGAAAAGCTCCCGCACATCCGGCCCACCGCGGGCTACGGCTCCGATGCGAAACGGTTCTGGATCGAAGTCGAACCGCACCTGGAAAGCCTGGGAATCCAACGGGACCAACTGCGACGCATGGCGTGAAGGACGAAGTTCCTCCCGAGGCAATCGCATGCCCCAGGGCCGTTTAATTCCTGGTTGGCGTGCGGTCTGAAATCACAAATCCCAATCACCAAATCTCAAACAAGCTCCAATTCGGAAGGAAAAAGGCGGAAACAATGCGCAATGCGAATTCCTTGTTTTTTTCCATTTTGCATTTTGGAGCTTGTTTGGAACTTGAGTTTTGTCATTTGGATTTTTCCCAACGAAGGCGGTTCGGAAAACGAAACGGCCCTGTCGCATCTCCTCCCTCCATTTGACGCTGACCGTGCCGCCGCCCTATTCTTTAGGACTTGTCCCCGGCCCCGATGCCCCCATCGTCTAGAGGCCCAGGACGCCAGGTTCTCATCCTGGTAACACGGGTTCAAATCCCGTTGGGGGTATTGAAAGACCCAGCCCACGCACCGGAGTGCGTGGGCTTTTTCTTGCTGTAACAACACACGCCGTCGATACACTATCCTTTCGCCATCCGTTCCTTTCCAGGAGATTCCTCATGCGTTTGTCCTTCTGTTTTCTCGCTTTGACTTTTTCACTCGGTTCCGCGGCCCGGGCCGACTGGCCGCAGTTTCTGGGGGCCAACCGCGACAGCGTTTCGCCTGACAGGAACATCGCCACCACCTGGACCGAGGCCGGGCCGCCGGTGCGATGGACCGTTGACACCGGCAAGGGATTCGGCGGGGCTTCGATTCTCGATGGCGAGGTTTTTTTCCTCGACCGCGACGGCGAAACCGGCGATGTGCTGCGCGTGCTGGACCTGAAGACCGGCGAAGAAAAATGGAAATACGCCTACAAAGCCGAGGGCAAGCTCTCTTATCCCGGTTCGCGTTCCACTCCCACCGTCGATGCCAAACACATCTACACCCTCGGCGGCATGGGCGATCTTCATTGCATCAGCCGCGAAACGAAGCAACCCGTCTGGTCCGCTCACATGGCCAGACTCTGGAAAGGCGGCAAGCTCAACTGGGGTTACGCCCAGTCGCCGCTTGTTTACAAGGACACGCTCATCGTCACCCCCACCGATGACACCACGCCCATCCTCGCAGCCCTCAACAAAAACACCGGCGAACTCGTCTGGGAATCACCCGTCAAGGACGCGGGCGGCAAGTATTCCGCCGATTACTACTCCTCACCCATTCTGCGAACCGTGTGCGGCGTGCAGGGTCTGCTCCACATCACCAACAACCAGGTCTCCTTCATCAACCCCGAAGATGGCAAGCTCATCTGGAAATACAACGGCTACGCGGTGAAGTTCTCCATCCCCGCGCCCACCGTCCTGCCCGACGGTGAACACATCTTCATCACCGGCGGCTACGACGACGGCTCGGTCATGATCCGCGTGACCAGAGGCGAGGACGGCTACAAGTTCGAGGAAAAGTTCCGCTTCAAGGGCGACGGCTGCCAGATTCATACGCCCATCGTGTTCGACGGCCACCTCTACGCCAACATCAACGAGAACAGCAAATTCAACCGCGCCAACCGCAAGCACGGCGGCCTGGCCTGCATCGACCCGGTCAAGGGTGAAATCATCTGGCGCACCGGCGACGCCCCCTTCTTCAGCCGGGGGGCGGTGATGCTCATCGGCAACATGCTCATCGCCCTCGAAGGCGACAAGGGCACGCTCCACCTCATCGAACCCAACCCGATGCAATACCGCGAAGTGGCCCAGGCCAAGTTGCTCAGCGGCCAGGGCGAAATGGTCTGGGCCCCGATGGCCTTTTCCAACGGCTTGCTCATCCTGCGCGACCAGAACCAAATGAAGTGCGTGGACCTGAGCAATGCAGGGCAGCTATCCAAGGGAGAGTGATCATTCATCCGAACCGCGCGGCGTTAGCCCGCGATGGGGACTCAAAGCGCGGGACGGACAGCGCGGGCTAACGACCTGAGTTTCGTTTAAGCCCCGCCCGGCCCCCGGAGCAGGCGCGGGCCAAGGGGCGACCGATCAACCAGTCCGTTCACAAACAAAAACTCGATTTCCAATCAGGTTCGTCCTTCGCACCGTTGGCAAAATAATCGTCGGGCGCTTCTTGGCCCGCGCCCTTCCGGGCGGGGCTTAGGCATAATGTTCTTCCTCCGGGGCTATTAGGCTAAAACACTTCGGCTCATGTCATTCGCGCGGCTCAAACCTTACCCAGTCCAGATTCATCAGCCCGCTCTTGCCGGGGTTGACGAAGACCACGAACAGGTCGAACGGCCGGCCCGGGTCTTCGATGGCGGTCTTGATTTCATCCCATTTTTCCCAGCCGCCGGTGACGCGGGTCTCCACGGTGGCCAGCAGTTGGCCATCGGGTTTGCCGGCGCGGAACTCGATCCTGCCGCCCTGTCCTGCGGAGGCGACGCGGCAGGTGATGGCGCCGACGTTGCGGAGGTTGATGCCGGCGAACTTCAGGTGGTGATGATGGTTGATCGCCCCGATGAACTTTTTGCCGCCGGCGCTGGCGCCGCCGAGCACCTGGGCTCCATGAATGGCCGAGGCCGATTCGGCTTCGACGAGACGGTCGCGCAGGGTGACGCTGGCGTGACCGGTGAGCGGCCCGACGATGGAAGAACCTTTGTCGATGTAGCCGGCTTCGAGCACATACGAACCACCCACAACATCCTTGGGAACCTTGGGCACGGGCACGGCGCCGATGACGCCCTTGGCGGTTTGCGCGGTGGCGGAATCCTGCGTCAGGGCGAAGATCCATTCCACCATCTGCCTCGCCTCGGCGGAGGTGTGATGGGCGTGAGGCAGCATCGGTGTCGGACCCCAGACGCCCGTCGATCCTTTGATGATGCGATCCGCCGCTTCCTC
Source organism: uncultured Phycisphaeraceae bacterium (assembly GCA_964649195.1). Lineage (GTDB taxonomy): Bacteria > Planctomycetota > Phycisphaerae > Phycisphaerales > Phycisphaeraceae > JTS-RE9. Next base: position 39,394 of record CAZYPK010000016.1, on the reverse strand, counting down.
CAGGGCCTGCGCATTCTTCCTGTATTTCGCGGCCACTTCAAAGTAAGCCGGGCCGATCACCTTGCGATCGACCGCGTGGCAGTTGAAGCAGTCGCTCTTTTTCATCAGCGCCAGTCCCGGCGGATCAGCCACGGCCGGCCCGCCCTGCCGCAGCGATGCCGTCACCGTCGTGCGGGGGTTCATGTCAACCATCTCAAACTCCGAATCGCCATCTTCGCTGTCGAGAATGGAAAGCTCGTAGTTGATGCCCCGGTCCGTCTCGATGAAGTCACCTTCGCGCGGATGGATGAACTTCACCCTCGGCGGATCGTTGCCCACCAGCACCGGCACCACCGCGGTGGATGATTCGCCCGCCGCATCGGTCACGGTGAGCTGCACGTTGTAAATGCCAGGTTGATCGAAGGTCGCCTCCACGTTGGCGGCGGTCGAAAGCTGCCTCTCCGATTTGTCGGCCGCCACCGCCACCCAGCGGTAGGTCAGTTTGTCGTTGGGGTCCTTGTCGCGCGTGCCTTCGCTGGAGAGTCTGACCTTCAGCGGCGCCTTGCCGATGTGGTTGGTGGCCGAGGCGCGGGCGACGGGGGCGCGGTTGCCGCGGATGTAGGTGATGTGCAGCAGGCGCGAGTCGGGATTGACGCCCCAGGTGGTGCCGTAGTCCATCATGTAGAGCGAGCCATCGGGCGCGAACTGGAAGGCGACGGGGCGTTTGAATTGCAGGTCTTTGACGAAGGATTCGATCTTCACCAGGTTGGAGTTTTCATCGAGTCTCGCCCACTTGATGAACGGGCGGTTCCAATCGAAAAAGATCATGCAGTTGTGAAAATGTTGCGGAAAGCCGATGTTGCCATGCTTTGCCGCGTCATAGCGGAAGACCGGGCCTGCGCAGGCGGTGCGGCCGCCTTTGCCAAGTTCGGGAAACTCCTTCGAATCGCCGTAGGGGTAGTAAATCCATGCGGGCTGTGCGGGCGGAAGTTCTTTTTCGCCGGTGTTGTTGGGCGAGTTGTTGACGGGTTTGAGCGGATCGTACATGGCGCCGATTTTTTTCCCGGCGAAGTCATAGTGGGCATACGGCGCGTTGGGGCCGACGAAATAGGGCCAGCCGAAGTTGCCTGCCTTGCGGGCCTGATTGATCTCGTCGTAGCCGCGCGAGCCGCGCGGGCCGTCGCCGCCGGCATCGGGGCCGACTTCGCCCCAGTAGAGGTAGCCGGTTTTCTGATCGACGCTGATGCGCCACGGGTTGCGGCAGCCCATGATGTAAATCTCAGGCAATCCTTTCGAGCCATCCCTGGGAAACAGGTTGCCATCGGGAATGGTGTAGCCGCCTTCGGGCTTGGGGATGATGCGCAGGATTTTGCCGACCATGCTGTTGGTGTTGCTGGCGGATTTCTGGGCGTCGAAGGGTTCGCGGCCTCGGCGCTCATCGATGGGTGCGTAGCCGCCTGAGTCGCCGCCGGGATGGGTGTTGTCGCCGGTGGCGATGTAGAGCGAACCATCGGGGCCGAACTCGAGAGCGCCTGCATGGTGGCAGCATTCCTTGCGCTGCTCGGGGAACTTGACGATGAGTTTCTCGCTGGTCAGATCGAGCTCGTTGCCCTTGAGGGTGAACCGGCTGATGTGCTGCCCGTCGAAAGTTTTGGGCGAGTAGTTGAGATAGATGTGGCCGGTGGCGGCGAAGTCCGGCGCGAGCGCCAGGCCGATGAGTCCGTTTTCCTGCGGCGTGAAGACATCGAGCCTGCCGACATCGATGATCCGCTTTTCGGCGGGGAGATAAGCGCGCAGCTTGCCGCCGAGCTCGATGAAGAAGATGCGGCCATCGGGCGCGATTTCCATCTCGATGGGCGAAGCCATGCCGGTGGCGAGGGTGGTGACCTCGAAGCGTTCCTCTTCAAAAGGAAGAGGATCGGCGGCGATGGCGACGGAGGCTGCGAAAGTGAAGGCGAGTAGAAATGTGATGTTTTTCATGGGGAATCACAGGGGTTTTGCGATGACGCAATGACAATGGCACAGACGCCGTTCGCCGAGGCGAACGGCCAACTATACCCATTGGCGATATCACTTGAGGAGTAACTGTTCGACGGCGGGCACCGCCTGGGGCACGTTGAAGGTTTTCGATGAACCGGAAAACGGCAGCGTCATCTTCGTTTCCTTGAAGCCGCCGAAGATGATCATGCCCCCCTCCGTGGCGACGGCGACGGCGTCATCGTGCGGGTGGGTCGTGTCAGGCAGCTTGTGTACCTCCAGCGTGCGGGTGTCCAGCAGTCTCGCGGTGTGCAGCTCGATGTCACCGCCGCTGAATTCCGACTCACCGCCGGCCACGATGACCCAAGGCCCCACCTGCACCACGCTCATGTCCGCCATGCCTTTGGGCAGTTGCAGCTTCGGGCCGTTGGTGATGGTCGATTTGGCGGGATTGGAGAGGTCGAGTATCCAGGTCTGATCGACGGTGAACCCGGTGCGGCTGTGCTGCCCGCCGATGATCCAGACGCGGTTGCCAGGCAGCGTGATGATGCGCGTGTCATCAAGCGCATGAGGCAGCTCGGCGCCGAGCCGCTTGCTGGTGGCGCCGACCGGATCGATCACTTCGATGCTCGCGCAATTCACTCCGCCGACCACGACCACCCGGCCATCGTCCAGCAGCGTCGAAGCGTGAGCCATGCGATCCTCGCGCAGGCCGATGCCCCTGGCCCACTTGTTGGTTCGCGGATCGAAGATCAGCGCCGACTCGCCGCCGATGATGATCGCCCTGCCATCGGGCAACCGGTGACCGGTCGGCTCCATCAGCGGGCGCGGCAGCGGATCGATCGCCTTGGATGTTCCCGTTTTCAGATCGATGATTTCACAGGAGGCGGTGGCCTTGAGTCCATCGCCCAGCGGCTTGACGGTGCCGGTCTGCCCGCCGGCGATGAGGATGCGCGAATCATCGAGGGCGACCTGGGCGTGCAACATGCGGCCGGTGACGAGATCGATCGGCTTTTGCCAGATCAATGTTTTGAGATCGAAGATCTGCGCCTGTTTGAGGGCGGCGCCGGCCTGCGGCACCCCGCCGGCGATGACGGCCAGATCGCCGATCCGCGAAACATTCGCCGCCAGAACAGGCACAGGCATGTCGGCCAGCGGCTCCCACTTGAGCTGATCAAGCTCGATCGCGGGCGCAGCGCCGACATTCAGCGGCGTCGGCGCAAAGGCGGCCACGAGCAGCGAGAGAAACAGCGACACGATGACGGTGGAGAGTTTCATGAATACTTCAATTATCGGCTGATTCGGACGGCTGATTCGGATGAATCGGATCGCCGGCGACCGAACACGGCGATTCATCGGCGGAAGGCGCGGCCATGAACTTCCAAAGATCATCGCAAAAGAACCGGTCAACCGTGTGAATCTGCGTGTTCAACCAGGCATCCGACATCATGTTCGGCCTCAGATCGCAATAGTAAACACCATCAAGCGGATTGAGTTTGATGGAATAACCTTTGAAGTGTCCGGGGAGAAATGTCGTGTTGATCCCATACTTGGGATGTTTGCCTTTTCTTTGCACATCATTCAGGAAAATGGCGACATGCGGCAGCCGTGTCTCCGTCAGCTTTGAATATAGGAACTTGTCGATGAATATCTTGTCGATCCTGTCCTTGCTGGAAGTCTTCACCGAACCAAGCGCCTTGAGGCGCCCATCCTTCCGAATGACCAGATCATGTTGATAGGTCATCTTGAACGCCTCCATATTCTGCACCACGACGGGAATGCCGATGGCGCCGCTCTTGCAATCGATTCCGAGTTCGCAGATGAGCAATCGTATGAACCGCTCGAACAAATCACCGGCAATTTTTCGGGCGGTATTGGACGAACCGCCCGCATCGAGCGTAATGCCGATCGATTGCTGGATGGTATAGATTGAATTGCACAGCAACCGACGGCTGGCGACATCCCCGGAAGGAATGTTTTTCGCGCCTTTGATGACTTTCAGAAACTCCCCGGAAATGATCCGAGCGTTGTCGCCCTCGTACATCAACCGGGTGTTCACCGGGCGACTGATGGCGTAACGGCCATCCTCCTTGAACTGAAAGAAACAGTAATGATTCTCGTTAAGGGAAACGATCCGCGCCTGAAGCCCCGACTGTGCAAAATCGAGAAACCTCATGCAGAAGTCAATATAGTCCGCGACGGTCGAAAACGCCGACTTGTCCGATGCCCGGAGCAACAAGGGCTTCAACTTCATCGAATACTTTCCCTTCTGGCCGCGTTCTTACGATCGAAATCAATCCATGCCTCCACGCTCATTCTCCGAACATTCTCGATTCTTTGCATGGCCCATTCGTTGTATTCGGTCTCACGTTCGCACACGAGCCATTTTCGTTTCAACTGCTCGGCGACAACAGCGGTGGTGCCGGAGCCGGAGAATGGATCAATCACCAGATCATTTTCCCCCGACGCTGCCAACACGAGCTTTCGAATCAGTTCCTCTGGCTTTTGAGTCGGGTGCGGCGTCTTCTCGCCCATGCCATTACAAGTGGTCGGTATGTCAAAAACATCCTTCGGCTTCGCTCCCAAGGGGTTGGGGGTCCAATGCTCATTTCGTTCAACACCTTTTCCAAAATTGCTCGTGACGGCCTGGGGATGCGATGGGTATTTGAGAGTATGGCTGCCGTAGGGAATCCGCACCGCATCGACGTTGAGACGGAATCGCTCCGTCTTGCGCAGGTGCAGGATGCTCTCGTGCGATCGCCCCCAGTCGCGGCCGAGATTGGCCTTGTTCTTGTAATGCCAGACAAGCCACCGGCAACCCTTGAAGAACCGCGATGCCGGGTGGCGCAGATCGGCGAGGATTTCCGAAAAACCGCATATATACATTGAACCGGTCGCCTTGAGTACCCGTGCGGCCTGCTCGATCCACCGCATCGACCAGCGAATGTATTGCTCCTGACTTTCAAACGTATCCCATTCCGCCTTCGAGATGTTGTAAGGAGGATCAGCCACCACCAGATCCGCCGATTCCTCCTTCAGCGATGACAGCCACTGAATGGAATCGCCCTCGAACAGTCTTCCATTGGGATGCTCGTAGCGGACAACGACGGCATCCTCGGTCTCGGGTGGAACCTTCAAACGACCCATGCTGGGGGCCGGTGAAAAAAGCAGAGGCGAATCTTTGGCGCGCTTGATGGGCATAAGGACAGGGTAACGCGGATTCGCATGCTGATCCATTGGCGATTCAGGCGGTGCATCCGTCAGGCCTTGGCCTTCTCCCTGGTCATCAGGCTCACCACGATCAGCACGATGAACGCCAGCGGGATCGTCACGATGCCCGGCTGGCTGAACGGGACGATCGCGCGCTCGGGCGGCAAACCATAAACATCCTTGAACGCCTGCGCACTGAGCAGAATCCAGCCCAGCGAACTGGCCATGCCGACGATGATCGACATGGTGATGCCCTGCTTCGTCGTGCCCTTCCAGAACAGGAGCATGATGATCGCGGGCAGGTTCGCGCTGGCGGCGATGTTGAACGCCCAGCCCACGAGGAAGCTGACGTTGAGCTTCTCGAACAAAATGCCCAGCGCCATGGCGATGACGCCCACGACGACCGCCGCCGCCTTGCCGGCCTTCACTTTCGCATGATCGTCCCACTTGCGCTTGAGCACATTCTCCATGATGTCATGCGCCACCGCGCCGCTGGCGGCGAGAATCAGGCCCGAGACCGTGCCCAGCACCGTGGTGAACGCGATCGCACAGATGATCGCAAACGGCAGGGCGCCGAAACTCTTGGCCAGCAGCGGCGCAGCCATGTTCGTATCGGTCGGATCGAGCATGCCGCTGGTCATGGCGCCCAGGCCCAGGTAGAGCGTGAGAATATAGAAGAAACCGATCGCCGCGATGCCCACCACGGTGCTCTTGCGGGCCGAGGCCTGATCCTTCACGGTGTAATAGCGGATCAGAATGTGAGGCAGCGAGGCGGTGCCGCAGAACAGCGCGAGCATTAACGACAAAAAGTCGAGCTTCTTCCAGAACGAATCGGAACGAACACCGGCAAACGTGGGATGCGAACCGGGCGTGAGAATATCCGCGCCCCTGGCGAGCACGGGGTAGTAGATGATGCTGGTGACCGTGTCGCCTTCCTTGATCGTCTGCGATCGCCAGAGGGCGACCTCGCTCTGCTGGAGCGTGGAGAAGAATTCCAGCGGCCCCAGCGGGCCGGTGCTCTTCCTGTCTTCTGGCAGCTTCGTCACGGAGCCGACGGGCAGGAGATTATTCTCGTTCTCGCCCAGGCCCTTCACCTTGCCGTTGACGTAGGTGATCGAGTGGCCGGTCTTGTCGATGGTGATGCGCACGACCTGCGTCCTGGCATAACGCCCGTCGGCGAGCTTGTGCCAGACGATCGGATGAAGCTCGTTGAGCGGATCGGTCACGCGGACAAAAGGCTGATCTTTCCACGGGCCGTCGGCGGGCATCGCATGGGCGACCAGCGGATCATCCGCCTCGATGATCTGCACCGGCGCGGAGCCTTCGATCGGCTCGGTGGTGAAGCCTCGCGCCAGGATGGCGATGGTGAGCATGGCGCAGAAGATGACGAGCAGCGACCCCTTGATGAACTGCACCCATGTCGTCGAGACCATGCCCGCGGTGGTGACGATGAGGGTGACCACGATGCCGACGATGATGACGCCTGATGCGTGCGACAATCCCAGCAGAGGCTTGACCAGAGAACCGGCGCCGACCATTTGCGGGATGAGATAAAAGATGGAGACGACCAGCGTCGAAATCGCGGCGGCCATCTTGATGCCGCGCGAGTTGAACTTGCTGTCGAGGGCGTCGGCGAAGGTGAATTTTCCCAGTCGCTTGATCGGCTCGGCGATGACGAAGAGCGCGACGATCCAGCCGGCGAGGAAGCCGATGGAATAGAGGAAGCCGTCGTAGCCGTAGAACGCGATCATGCCGCAGATGCCCAGGAACGACGCGGCTGAAAGGTAGTCGCCGGCAAAGGCGACGCCGTTGACGAACCAGTGTACGCCGCCGTGGGCCGCGTAATAGCCCTTGGCGGACTTGGCCTTGCTTCCCAGATAAAAGCTCAGGCCCAGCACGACGGCCACGAAGCCGCCGAACACGATGACCGCGGTGAGGGAGGCTTCGTGAATCACTTGGAGGCCTCCGAGTTGTCGGCGGCGGATTCGCCGTTGCCCGTGTCCGTGCCGGTGGCCCGGCAGAGGTACATGTAGATCGAGGCAAGGACCAGCGCCCCGATGATCAGGCCGATGCCGTAGAGGATGGCCAGGTTCACGCCGCCGAGCATTTCCGTGGCCATCTGCTGCGGCGCGAAGGCGCTGATGAGCACGAAGCCCCCATAGAACAGGCAGTAGATGGTGAACAGGATCAGCCCGTAGCGGCTGTTGCGCGAGATCATTTCAGGATGATCTTCGTGGTCCTTGCCCATCGTGTGGACAGGCTTGGTCTCCGGGGTCTCCGGGGTCTCCGGCTCATGTTGCGACATCGTGGAACCTCCCAGTTCAATCGAGAACGACCGCCTGCCTCGGACGTGAACACGCGACGGCAGGCATCGGGGGAAAAGCCACGTGAGACTAATGGCATCGTGCGGCGGGTGCAAGCATGATCGATCCCGCACCCAGGGCCGTTTAATTCTGGGTTGACGTGCGGCCTGAAATCACAAATCGCAATCACCAAATCTCAAACAAGCTCCAAGTTCCAAAGAACAAACATCAAAAACCCCGGATTCCGGTTTTGAATTTTGATGATTGGAGCTTGTTTGCGATTTGGATTTTGTGATTTGGATTTTGAACCCCGATACCCCGACGGCTCGCGGACTCGCCATCGGGCTTGGCGGATGATTCTGATCCCCGGCTTGAAAGCCCGCCTGTAAATTTCGCAACTATTTTCGACCATCCGTCCGATAAGGTCCGAAGCCGAAACCTGGCGCACACGGATGTCGCCATCTCGGTCGAGGTTCCGCATGACACATCATGGACGATCCACCTTTCTGGCCGCACTGAGTCTGGGCCTGACGATGACCAATCCTCTGGTCGCGGATGATCTGGCCGAGTTGCGCGCCAGGCTCGAAAAGGTCGAGCAGGACAACCGGCAGCTTCGCAGTGAAGTCACCAGGCTTAAAAACGACTCCAACGACCACTGGCTCACCGACAAGCGTGCCCAGGAGGTGCGGGCCTTGGTCGAGGAAGTCATCGCCGATGCCGACACCCGCGCCAGCCTTCTGAGCGACGGCCTGACCGCAGGCCATCAGAATGGGGCGTTCTACATCGGCTCCCACGATGGCAAGTTTCTCCTTCAGATCGGCGGGCTGATCCAGGCGCGGTATCTCTACAACCACCGGGGCGTCGCGCCCGGCGGCAATGATCAGTTCGACACCGACGAGTCAGGCTTCGACATGGCCCGCATCCGGCTCGAAGTGGCCGGCTACATCGGCGACCCGCGCTTCACCTTCGCCATTCGATTCGGTCCCGACCGCGAGGATGCCGAGGTGCTCGGTGAAAAAGCGGTGATCGGCTACCACCCCACCGATGCGATCAGCTTCTATGCGGGCGATGACAAGGCCGGCTTCCTCCGCGAGGAGACCACCTCTCCCGCCATGCAGCTTGCCGTCGAACGATCCCTCATGGCGGAGATATTCACCGCCGGCTACATCCAGGGCATCTGGGTCACCTGGCAGGTCAACGATTCGCTCCAGCTTTACGCCTCGCTCAACGACGGCGTCCGCTCCGGCGAGCAGGACAATGAGTTCAACAGTTCCTTCATCACCGCGCCGGTGGGCGATGGCGACCTGGGCCCCATCCATAAATCATTCTTCCTCGACCGCACCGACATCGCGGGCACCTTCCGCATCGACTACAAACTGGCGGGCAACTGGGCCCAGTATCAGGACTTTTCCGCATGGTCCGGCGAACCCTTTGCCGCATTCATCGGCGCCGCGATCCATCTGGAACTGGGCGAGACCGGTTCATCGCCCGGCGGCGGAGCATCGGGAAGCAACGACAGCTTTCTCCTGTGGACCATCGACGGCTCCATCGAATACAACGGCTTCAACATCTTCGCCGCCGCCGCGGGACTGCACACCGATCTCGAATCGGGTGACAACCTGGACATGTACGGCATCGTCCTCCAAGCCGGCTACATGATCATCCCGGACAAGCTTGAACCTTTCGCCCGCGTCGAATGGATCGACCTCGATGGCCGCAACGCCGGCGGAAAGAACGACATCATCATCGTCACCGTCGGCGCCAACTACTACCTGCTGCGCCACCAGGCCAAGTTCTCCGCCGACGTTCTGTGGGTCGCCAACAACATGCCCAGTTCCGCGACCCTGGGTCTTCAGGACAACCAGTCCTTCGACCAGACACTGGGCCACCTGGGGCTGCGGGCCTCGGAGGACTACAACCAGTGGGTCCTGCGCTTGCAGTTTCAACTGATGTTCTGAGCAGACCATTTCAAAACGCGGTGGCTTGTCCGAGCCGGGTGGCTGGGGCTGAGGCTCTGCGAAGCCCCAGCCAAGCGATCATCGACTTTCGGCTCATGTACCCGCCGTGACGCCAAGCCCGATGGCGAGTCTTCGAGCCGTCGGGGCATTTCTCTCGCTGGCCGCCGATACCCCGACGGCTCGGCGACCCTCGCCATCGGGCTTGGCACCACATGCGGCACATGAGCCAAGATGGGCGCCCCTGATCGGGGCGCGAATGTATCCTGCGTGCCGTCGGAAAATTTCTTCCGTATAATCCGCACGCTTTGCTGACTCACCGAATCATTCCGTGCCTTGATGTGAAAGCCGGCCGTGTGGTCAAGGGCGTCAATTTCGTGGAGCTTCGGGATGCGGGCGATCCGGTGGCGATCGCCAGGCAATATGACGCGGAGGGCGCCGACGAGCTGGTTTTTCTGGACATCACCGCCAGCCACGAGGATCGCGGCATCACCCATGACATGGTTCGCCGCGTGGCCGAGCAGTGTTTCATGCCGTTCACGGTGGGCGGCGGCATCCGCACGATCGAGGATGTGACGGCGCTGATCCAGGCCGGGGCGGAGAAGGTGAGCATCAACACCGCCGCGATCAGCAACCCCGCGATCGTGACGCAGACCTCGCGCCGCTTCGGCAGATGCGCCACGGTCGTCAACATCGACCCCAGGCGCGTGCCTCGCGCCGAGTTCGAAGCACGACGCGCGGAGACGGAAAAGCTGGGCGGCACCATCGGTGAAGCGGCGAGAAGGGCGCGGGTTTCGGGTTTCGGGTTTCGGGTTTCGCAAGGCAAAGACAAGAACGTGGAGGCGATCACTGACAGTCCGAGCCGTTCGCTTGCGACACCCGACACCCGACACCCGACACCCGATTACGTCTTCGAAGTCCACACCCACGGCGGCCGCCGTCCCACCGGTCTCGAAGCGGTCGCCTGGGCGCAGATGGTCGTTGAACTGGGCGCCGGCGAATTGATGCTCACCAGCATGGACGCCGATGGCACGAAGAATGGTTTCGACATCGAGATGACCGCCGCGGTCTCGGCCATCGTGAATGTGCCGGTGATCGCGTCAGGCGGCTGCGGCAGCCCGGAACACATTCGCCAGGTGCTCACGCAGACCCGCGCCGACGCCGCCCTGGCCGCGTCGATTTTTCACTACCGTGAATACACCATCGCACAGACCAAACAATACCTCGCCGGCCACGGCGTACCCGTGCGCATCATCCAACCGATTTGACAGAGCCGTTTCGGTTCTCCGAACCGCCTTCGTTGGGAAAAATCCAAATGACAAAACTCAAGTTCCAAACAAGCTCCAAAATGCAAAATGGAAAAAAACAAGGAATTCGCATTGCGCATTGTTTCCGCCTTTTTCCTTCCGAATAGGAGCTTGTTTGAGATTTGATGATTGCGATTTGTGATTTCAGACCGCACGTCAACCAGGAATTAAACGACCCTGACCGATCTGCCCCATCGCCTTGACCAACACGGATCAACTCCCATGAGCACCACGCCTCCCGCCTCCGACATTCCCGCCGCCGACCACGCCGGCGAACACCGCTCGCTGGCCAACACCTCGCTGCGAAAGTATTTCGAGACCGCCATCAAGTTCGAAGCCTCCGATCTGCTCATGCGCGGCGGGCAGAAGGTGAAGCTGCGGTTGCGCGGCACGCTCAAATCGCTGGACACCCCCCCGCTGGACCCGGCGGAGTTTGAGAGGGACATCGAAGCCGCGCTCAGCGACGCCCACTGGGCGACCTATGCGAAGAACGGCTCGCTGGACATCGGCACCGACTTCCTGCTGGGCGACGGCACCACGCACCGCTTCCGCGTCAACCTGTTCCGCACCCGCGGCCGCAGCGCCATCGCCGCACGCCGGGTCAGCAACAAGATTCTCAACTTCAAGGAGCTTTATCTTCCCGCCTCGCTCGAAAGCGCCTGCGCCACCCATCAAGGCCTGATCCTCCTGTGCGGCGTCACCGGCAGCGGCAAAAGCACCACCATCGCCTCGATGCTTCAGCACATCAACGACACCCGCGCCTGCCACATCCTCACCCTCGAAGACCCCATCGAGTATCTCTTCACCGACAACAAGGCCCTGATCAATCAGCGCGAGGTGGGCATCGATGTGCCCAACTTCGCCCTGGGGCTGCGGGCCCTGGTGCGCGAGAATCCCGATGTGATCCTCATCGGCGAAATGCGCGACCGCGAAACCTTCGAAGCCGCGCTGCAGGCCGCCGAGACCGGCCACCTGGTCTTCGGAACGATTCACGCCTCCTCCGCATCGCAGGCCTTTGGGCGCATCTACGATCTGTTCCCCATGGAGGAGCGCGACCCGATCCGCTCGATGCTGGCGTACCAGATGGTGGCGTTCGTCTATCAGAAGCTGCTGCCGACGCTGCGCGAGGATCTGCCTCGCGTGCCGGCGGTGGAGATTCTGCTTCAGTCGCCCGCGGTGCGCAAGTTCATCCTCGATGGCCGGGAGCACGAGCTGGACGACGTGATCAAGGAAAACCGGACCGACGGCATGCAGACCTTCACCGACAGCCTGGTGGATCTGGTCGAGAAGAACCTGGTGCATCCGAAGGTCGCCGCCGCCAACTCGGCCAAGCCGGAGGAACTGAAGATGCGGCTCAAGGGGATCAGTTCGTAAGTCAACGATGGAAGTGCCTGTTCAATCGGCTTGCTACAATCGAGGATCATGGCTCGAATTCCATCCCCCATTTCGCAGGCGAATCGCCTCTTTCCCGATATCGGCCACCCCGATGTTGAAGCCAGGGGAGCAGCCCCACGCGCAGCCGTCACGGTTCATTCCGCCACCGGCCGCAGGAAAAAGAAAATTGCGTTTGGCTGGTATGGAGGAAAGTTCAGTCATCTCGACTGGCTTTTGCCGCTCTTGCCCCAGGCGACCCATTATTGTGAACCCTTTGGCGGCTCCGGTGCGGTGCTGCTCAATCGCGAGCCTTCGCCGATTGAAACTTACAACGATCTCGACGGTGAAGTCGTCAATTTCTTCAGGATGCTCAGGCGATACAAGGATCAACTCATCGAAGCCATTTCATTGACGCCTTTCTCGCGGGAAGAGTTTGACCTTGCGTGTTCGCCCATTGAGAAGAACATCACCAATCTTGAAAGAGCCCGTCGGTTTTTCGTGCGGGCAAGACAGGTTCGCACAGGGCTCGCGCAGACGGCGACGCTGGGGCGATGGGCCAATTGCAAGAACACCAGCCGCGCGGGCATGAGCGGCGTCGTTTCCCGTTGGCTGGGCGGAGTCGAAGGGCTTGAGCCGATCGCCAAACGCCTGCTGCGCGTGCAGATTGAAAATCGGCCTTCCGTTGAAGTGATCAAACTGTACGACAGTCCTGAAACATTGTTTTATTGCGATCCGCCTTACGCCCACAGTTCCAGAGGCGACTCGAAAGCCTATGGGTTTGAGATGTCGGACAAGGAACACGAAGAGCTCGCCGCGTTGCTCCGCCAGGTGCATGGACGGGTTGCGATCTCCGGTTATCACTGCGAGCTTTACGACGGCCTTTATTCCGATTGGACCTGCATCGAAGCGCCGGTGAAGCGGTGCCATTCGGTGAAGGCGGATCGACAGGAAGTGCTCTGGATCAACTTCGGGATCGACCATGCCTGAAGATACGCGAGTCGCATTTTTTGATCGGGCAAGAATCCGACTCCAGGAACTCTGGGAAGAGTCGGAGACAGTTCAGCGTGCATCAACACCGCTCCCCGAAGAACTCCGGGAACGAATTTCCCGGTCCATCAACGCATCGACACTGAGCTATCGCTACGTACTGTTGACGCAGCTATTGGGCAAGGAGTTGGACAATCAACTCCATGCACGCGCCTGTCAAGCGGGGAGTCCGCTCGAAGGCGCGTGGGATGCTCGAAGTCTTTGCCATCGGGTTATCGTCGAGTTTGACCGGCTCAATCATTCCGTGCTTGGGGGCTCGCCTTCTCCCTAATTTGAGCAAGCCGTTACGGGAACCATCGATCGACGCTGCGCATCTTTCATCCAAGCGCAACAAGGCCGAGTACGAAGACCTGATTGATGTCCTTAACCATGCTCAAGAGGAACCGGCCAGTGTTCCCATGCTCCTGCGCGCGGTGCTGCTTGAAATCCGGCACCGTCTGGCGGAGGTCGCCATTCGCTATCCCGTTCCCAATCGAACAAGCTTCGATTCATGCACCCGTGTCGTCTCCGAGTTTCTTGCGGATCGCACCGGCGGCGTTCGCCTGCAAGCCACCGCGGTCGCCTTGCTTCGATCGCTTGGCCGGAGGTTTCAGCTTTTTTCAACGGTGCGCACCGCCAACATCAATGCGGCAGACACGCAGACGGGCCACGTTGCCGATCTTGAATGTCTTGATGACGACGGCGGAGTCGTTCTGGCCGTCGAGGTCAAGGACCGCGAATTACGGCTCGTGGATGTGCAGGACAAATTGCCTTCCATTCGGGAGCACGCCGTCACCGAGGCGGTCTTCCTCATTTCAGGCACGGTCAACGAAGATGAGAAGGAAGACATCGACAAGCTGTTTCAACAGGAGTTCGCTTCCGGGCAGAATCTTTACATCATCGACTTTCCAGCCTTTCTTCGTGTCTGTCTGATTCTCTTTGGTGAAACTGGCCGTCGCCTGTTTTTGAAACTCCTTGGGGAATCACTCGATGAAAGTCGGCTGGCACTGGTGCATCGGCAACGCTGGCGCGATCTCGTGTCGATGATTTAGGATTCAAGCGCGCCCGCTCTTTTTTCCGGGGAGGTCACGAAAATGCCACCATTTTTGTGTCTCTGCGTTTGCCCCCTTCCGCCCTTCCCGATTAAACTCACCGCTTCTCCCGTGGGGCGGTTTCTTTTTTTGTTTCGTTTCTCTTCCCTCCTGCCTTGGCATACTCATGATGATCACTCTCGCCAGCGCCGACACTGCCGTGCTCATGAGCGTTTTCAAGCCGATCGTGATGGCGGTCGCGCTGGGCCTGTGGGCGACGGCGATCGGCCGCATCGACAAGGACCTGGGCCGGTTTTTTCTGCCTCGCCGCATGTGGAACCTGATCCTCATGCTGTCCGGGGCGCTCGCCTTCGCCCTCTGGCTGCTGATCGGTTCGTTCTGGATCGGGCTGCCGCTGGCGCTGCTGATCATTGTGGGGAGCCTGGCCGCGTATGTGCAGTTTCGCAACGGGAAGGTGCGGGAGGATCAGCGCTGGAGCTTCAATCCGCAGACGTGGGTGGGCGAGAAGGTGGCGGCCAAGCGGTATGCCGACGCCCAGCAGAATGCGACGATCGCCTTCACGAACAAGGCCGGCGTGAGGCAGGATGTGCCCACCGGGCAGGGCAACCCGCTGGCGGCGGCGCATCAGAAGGTCGAGGAGTTGCTGGGCTTCGCCCTGCCGCGCGGGGCGCAGCGCGTCGATCTGGCCATCGGGGCCCAGAATGCGACCGCGGTGGCGAGCATCGATGGCGTGCCGTACAAGCTGCCGGAGATGGACAACAAAGTCGGCCTGGCCACGCTCGATTATCTCAAGGGCATCGCCAGGCTCGATGTGGAGGATCGCCGCAAGAAACAGGTCGGCGAACTCTACCTCGAATCAGGCGCCGAGAAGAAGAGCCACCTCATCCGCCTGGTGACCATCGGCTCCACCCGCGAGATCACCGCCGCGCTCATGATCGATCCGAACAAGAGCGTGGCCATGCGGCTTCAGGACAGCGGGCTGCTTCCCGCGCAGATCAAGGCGCTGGACCCCGTCTTCAAGGGCAAGGGCCGCGTGGTTCTCGTCGCCTGTCCGCCGGGCAACGGCATGACCGCCACGCTCTACGCCTGCATCAATCAGCACGACCCTTACACCGAAAGCATCGTCACCCTCGAGGACGAAGTCGCCTACGAAGTGGAAGGCGTGACGCACACCACCATCCCGCAGGGCGCCGATGCCGCCGCGATCAGCCAGTCGCTGGCGGTGCTCACACGGCGGGACCCCGGCGTCATCATGGTCGCCAAACTCGGCGACGTGCCCACCGCCAAGGTCGTCGCCTCCAATGCGGAAGAAATCCGCTTCTACGCGGGCATCCGCGGCGAAGACACCTTCGGCACGCTCAAGACCTGGATCAAGACCATCGGCAACCCGAAGGACGCCGCCGCCGCGCTGACGGCCATCATCGCCCCGCGCCTGGTGCGAAAGCTCTGCACCACCTGCCGCGTGCCCTTCAAGCCCGATCCCGCCGCGCTCCAGAAAATGAACCTGCCGCCCGACAAGGTGCAGCAACTCTACAAGCCCGGCGGCAAAATCATGGCCGGCAAGAATGAGGAAACCTGTCCCGACTGCCAGGGCATGGGCTACCGCGGGCGTACGGCGGTGTTCGAAGTCATGGTGCTCGATGACGAAGCCCGCAAGCTCATCGCCCAGGGCCAGCTCGATCAGGTGCGCGCCCACCTGCGCAAACAGCGAATGCTCTGGCTCCAGGAGGCGGCGCTCACCCGCGTCGTCGAAGGCGTCACCGCCATCGCCGAAGTGGGCCGGGTGCTGGCGAAGGAAAAAGAATAAGTTCCGAGTTTCGAGTTCCGAGTTCCGAGTTGAAAAGATTTCGGATTTCGGATTTCGGATTTCGGATTTCGGATTTTGGATTTACCTTCGTGCCGTCTTCGACTTGAAACTCAGAACTCGAAACTCGGAACTCAGCCATCAATACTCCGTTCGCCAAGGCGAACGGCTAAATGCGCCGGCCCTGACTTGAAACTCGGAACTCGGAACTCGAAACTCGGAACTTCCCCATGCTCTTCAACCTCGGCATACTCGTCTTCGTGCTCGGCATCGCCTACTGGCAGGGGCTGCAAGGTTTTCTCAGCGCGCTGCTTCATCTGGGGATGGTGATCGTCGCCGGCGCCTTGGCCTTTGCGTTCTGGGAGCCGGTGGCGATGGGGATGCTCGGCGGGATGATGCCGCGCTATGCGTGGGCCGTGGGGCTGGTGATGCCTTTTGTTTTCATCCTGCTGCTGCTGCGATTCCTCATGGACAAGTTCGTGACGGGCAACGCCGATTTCAGCCAGCTCACCAACCTCATCGCCGGCGGCATCTGCGGCGCGATGGCCGCCGTGCTCTCGGCAGGCATCTTCATGATCGGCGTGTCGCATCTGCCCGCCGGCCCCGAAATCGTCGGCTACCGCCCCTACACCCTCGAACCCGGCACCGGCGCCGTCCTGCGCAAGGACACGCTCTGGATTCAGGTGGACAGCATCGCCGCAGGCTTCTTCAGCAGACTCTCCGGCGGTTCGCTCGCGCCGGCCAACGGCAAGTCGCTCGCCAACGAGCGCGCCGATTTTCTTTACACCTCCCAGCTCGTCCGCCTGCGCGGCGATGAATACAGCTCCACCGCCGCCACCCCCGGCTCCGTCACCGTCACCACCCATCACAGCCAGCCCACGCCCCTGGAAACGCTTCCCAAGCTGCTCGTGGAAGGCCTGAAAAAACAGGGCGAAACCAACCTCCCGCAGTGGATCGCCGGCAACCAGCACCGCATCGTCACCATCGAAACCCACTGGACCAACAAGGACAAAAACTACGACGGCGACCCCCGCCTTCGCGTCTTCCCCCATCAGGTGCAGTTGATCGCCTTCAGCTCGGAGAAGCCCGATTCCGATCCGAAGGTTCATCTTCCCTTCGCCATCTCCCATCTGAAGAACCCGGCCACCAACATGCGCGAGTTCACCGTGGTGAACCACGACGGCGCGGTGGTGATGACCGACAGCGCCGCCGACGCCAAGCTCACCTTCGCGTTCCTCGTGCCGGTGAAGGAAAAGGAACGCTACCTGATGGTCCGCAACCTGCGGCTGCTCCTGCCCGATGCGGACAAGGCGCTCAGGGAACCGAAGCCGGAGCAGGTGCTGGCGCTGATCGGCGAGCACATCGCCACCGATGGCACGGTCATCGCGGGAACCACCGGCGCCGATCCCGGCACGAACATCGGCGACAAGCAGGGCGGCCGGTCCGGTCTCAAGGGTGAGGATATTCAGCTCACCGCCGACCTCCCGCGCATGACCAGCAAGAACCTGGCGACCGAGTTCGAGTTCACCGGCAACGACATCCGCCGGGGCGACATGCTGATCAAGATGCACAGCGGCGCCATTTCGTCGGCCAACATGGTGACGAGGGTCCACCAGCCCGACGGCCAGGCGGTGGTGCGGGTGAAGATGTCGCGCGATGCCGCCCAGTCCATCCTGGGCCAGGCGCTGGCGCTGGCCGGGGCCGTGCATCCGATCTTCATCGAGGACAACCGGGGCAACAACTGGCAGCCGGTCGGTTATGCGTGGACCATGGATGAATCGAGGAACATGAAGCTTCGATACGATCCGCAGGCGCCCATCAAGGCCGTCGCCGAACTGCCCGTGCGACAGCTCAGCGCCAAGGATGATCTGTATCTCTACTTCCTCGTGCAGAAAGGCGTGACGCTGATCAACCTCAAGGTCGGCACGGTCCACACGCAGGAACTCAACCGCATCGAAGTGCCTTGATGCCGCCCCCAGCCGCGACTCAACGAGTCGCGGACGCAAACAGCCTGATGGAGCGTGAATCAGCACGGAGAATGAACGACCTGTGTTTGGCGTCGCGCGACCCGTCCCTGTTCCCCGTCCCCTGTCTCCTGCTCTTCACGGTTTTCGAGGCTGCTCACCCCGCGCGATTTTCACTCCTTACAGGCCGTTCACGTCCGTGACGTGTCACGTCGCGGCTCATGCGACTTCCCATGCCCACCTCCTCACTGGCCAACCGTCGCGTCGTCGTCATGGGGCTGGGCCGGTTCGGCGGCGGCGTCGGCGTGACGCGCTTCCTCGCAAATCAGGGGGCCCGCGTCCTCGTCACCGACAAGGAACCGGCGGAAAAACTGCAAGACAGCCTCGCCTCGCTCGCCGATCTGCACATCACTTACCGGCTGGGCGAACACCGCATCAGCGACTTCACCGACGCGGACCTCATCGTCGTCAACCCGGCGGTCAGGCCGATGAACAATCCCTGTCTCGCCGCGGCACAACAGGCCGGCGCGAAACTCACCAGCGAAATCCGCCTGCTTGTCGAGCGCCTCCCCAACCGCCGGCGCACCATCGGCATCACCGGCAGCGCAGGCAAATCCACCACGACAACGATGGTCGGAGATTCGCTCCTTGCGGAAATCGAAAAAGCAAAAAGGCGAGAAATAGCCACAGATAAATCCGAAATCCGAAATCCGAAATCCGAAATCCGTTCAACTCGGAACCCGGAACCCGAAACTCGGAACTTATTTCTCGGCGGCAACCTCGGCGGCTCGCTGCTGAGCCGCCTCGACCAAATCGGCCACGATGACTGGGTCGTTCTCGAACTCTCCAGCTTCATGCTCCAGGGACTGCGCGAAGACCGCTGGTCGCCTCACATCGCCCTGATCACCAACCTCGCCCCCAACCACCTGGACTGGCACGGCTCGTTCGACCACTACCGCACCGCCAAGCAGGCGCTGCTCGATTTCCAGCGCGACGATGACATCGCCATCCTCGGCCCCGGTGCGACGGGGTTCACCTCGCCGCTGGCGCCTTCGCAGGTGCGCGACTTTTCCTCCTGCGATATGTCATCGCTGCCGGGCGACATTCCGCCGCTCCTGATCCCCGGCGAACACAACCGGATCAATGCCGCGATGGCGGTGCAGGTGTGCATCGCCGCGGGTCTTGATCGGTCGCAGGCGGCGGGTCATGTCTCCGCCTTCGCCGGGCTGCCGCACCGGTTGCAGTTTGTGGATGATCGTGACGGCGTCCGCCACTACAACGATTCCAAGTGCACCACGCCGGAGGCCGCGATGCTGGCCCTGCGCAGCTTTGACGCGGGCCGGGTTCACCTCATCCTCGGCGGTTACGACAAAGGCGCGGACCTCGCCCCGCTGGCGGCGTTCGCCAGGTCGCACTGCAAGTCGATCCACACCATCGGCGCCACCGGCCCCGCCATCGCCGCCGCCGCCGAGGCCGCAGCAGGCGGCGCGATCATCGTTGAAAGTGAAACGCTGGAAAACGCGATGCTGTCGCTGCAGAAAGTCGCGGAGCGCGGCGATGTCATCCTTCTCTCGCCCGCCTGCGCCAGTTGGGACCAGTTCACCAACTTCGAAGCGCGAGGCGCGGCATTCATGAAGCTGGCGAGCCGCGACTCAACGAGTCGCGGACGTGTGCAGCCTGATGGAACGTGAATCAGCACGGGAGATGAGCGACCTGTGAAAAGCTTTCAGCCATCAGCTTTCAGCTATCAGCCATCAGCTTCAAGCAATGGAGACTTTGTGTGTTCCCTGTCCCCTGTTCCGCAGACGCGCAGCGAGGACGCTGCGGCTACCAACTATCCACAGCCGCTTGCGGCTTCGCTCTGATTCCTGTCCCCTGTCCCCTGTTCCCTGTCTCGTTTATGATTCGACTCCGCACCATGCCGCGATTCAAGGACCAGGCTGTCTGCATTCGTCACATCGACTGGTCCGAGACCAGCCAGGTGGTCGCTTTGATGACCCGCGAGCATGGCAAGCTGCGCGGGCTGGCCAAGGGCAGCCGGCGGACCAGCCCCGGGGCCATCGCCCGGTTCTGCGGCGGCATCGATCTGCTCACCCGCGGCGAAGTCATCGCCGCCACCAGGCCCGCCTCCGATCTGGCCGCCATCACCGAGTGGGACCTTCAGGATTCATTCCACCACCTGCGAACCGATCTTCAAGCCCACCGGCTGGGGATGTACGGCGCCGATCTTGTCGCCTCCCTGCTGATGGATCACGACCCGCATCCGCGCGTGTTTGACGCCCTGGTCCGCTTCATTGAATCGCTGCGCGTCGAGGAGGCGGGCAACGCCCAGGCGGATGACGCGGATCGTCAGATGGCGACGGCGCTGCTGCGGTTTCAGTGGAACGTGCTGGCGGACTGCGGGTTCAAGCCGGAGCTTGACCGCGATGTGGTGACGGGGCAGCCCATCGGATCATCGGGCGGCCACCTGCTGTTCGATCCCCGCGCCGGCGGCGTGACGATGGAGGCCGGCGCAACAGCGAACGGGCAGTCGATCAGCGCCGCCGGCCCGTGGCGGGTGCGCGGCGAAACGATCGACCTGCTGCGCCGGCTCGGCGACGATCCGGGGGATGATCTGGTTGATGCTGATCCGGGGGATCCGGGGGATCCGGGGGCGGATGTGCAGCGGCTTCGCCGGGCCAATCGATTGCTTTGCGTCTTCACCCGAACGGTGATCGATCGTGAACTGCCGACGATGCGTTTCGTCTTGGAGTGAAGGAACAGGAGAAGGAACAACAGGAAAACAGGAAAACATGAAAGCAGGAAATGTAGGAGCCGGAGCGAACCGCCTCGTTCCTACATTTCCT
>CAZYPK010000016.1:0-18497 GCA_964649195.1 uncultured Phycisphaeraceae bacterium | reverse complement strand
CATGAAAGCAGGAAATGTAGGAGCCGGAGCGAACCGCCTCGTTCCTACATTTCCTGTTTTCTTGCTTTCCTGTTTTCCTGCTGTCGCGCAGCGCACTCACCGGCCCGGCGGGCGTTCGTTGGTCTTGCTGATGTAGATGCCGTCGAGCTGGGCGCCGTGTTCGCGGGGGAAGATCATGATGGAGTTGATGCCGGCCTCGAGGCGGATGGTGGTGCCTTCGGGTTCTCGCTGCGGCGGTCCGAAGCGTCCGGGCGGGCCGACCCGGTCGGGGCCTCGGTCGCGGCCGCGGCGTCCGGAGTACAAGGTCCAGGTCCAGTTCCGGCTGTCGTTGGGCAGGTCCCATCGACGACGCTCGCCGGTGGTCACCTTGTCCTTGGCGACGGCAATGTAGAACGAGTTGTTGGCTTCATCAGGGGAACGGACGCGGCCCCAGATATAGACATCGGCGGCCTCGTTGCTCCTGATGTAGAACACGACGTGCCCCGGCCCGTCCTCCGCACGTTGCCCGATGGTTCCCGGACGCCAGATGTAGGCTCCGCCTGATGCGCTGACGGTTTTTTCGATCTTCATCGGTTCCGCAATGACCTGGGCCCTTTCCGCCTCGATCGCCAGCGGCTTGCCGGTGAAGACGAAGATTTTTTCGGCCGGCTCCTTCACGCCCGGCGTCTCCGGGGTCAGATCCTTGAGGGCGGTCTGCACCCGCTTGAGCGTCAGTTCCGCCTGGAGCTTGGTCAGGTCCTGGTCGCTCTGCTTTTCAAGGAAGGTTTCGAGGTAGCTTTCGGATCGGGTCAGGGTGTTTCGCTTGGCGGGGATGCTCGAAGCCCTTTTGGAAACGGTTTCGTACCACGTTCCCAGCCAGAGCAGTTCCTGGGTGGACAGTTCGCCCAGGTCCTTTGCCGCCATGGGCACGTGCTTTTTGGTGTCTTCATCGCTGACCATGTCCAGGTACTGCTGGGCGGCGGAGGGCTTGTCCAGTTCGGTGACGTAAAGGGAGACAAGCTCGGTGCCGGCCACCTTGTCGTTGCGGTCGCGCAGCACGCGCTCCTGAAGCGAATTGACCTGCGTCTCGATGCGATGGCGATGGGTCAGGGCGACGATGCGGGCCCGGATGGCCGGTTCATGGGGCGACTTGATGCGGATCGACACGGGCAGCGCCTTGGTGTAGTCGGCCACGGCATAAGGCAGGTCGCCGGCCGAGGCGTGGGCCTCGCCCAGTTCGATGAGCTTGTCGATCAGGGCCCCGCCGGCCACGGGCAGATCGCCGGCCTTGGCGCGGGTGTAGTCGCGCTGGAGCAGGGTGAGGATTTTCTGGGTGGCGGCCACGCGGCGGTCCGGGAACCGATCCGCCAGCGTTTCCATCGCGGCAATGGCGGTGGTCGTGCCGCTGCTGTCGCGGGCGCACAGATCATACGCCTTCTCCAGCATCAGCGTCATCAGCGGCAGCTTCTCCGTCGCCGTGCCGGCGGCTTCGATCAGCTTTTTGGCCAAGGAAATGTCGTCGGCGATGTCAGGCGTCACCAGGGCCTGTTTGACCGCTTCGCCAAACAACTGGTCAAACTCCTTGGCCGCATCGAGATCCGCCCTGGCGGGCAGGGGCAACAAGGCAAAAACCGCCACCAGACCCATGCACAACAGCCGTCGAAGGTTGGTATGAAAAAGCATGAAATTGCCCTATGAAAAAGGGGAATGAAGCCCGGCAGCCCGCCAATCAATAACGCTCCCGTGCAGGGCTTAACGCCCGACGGGGGAGTCTATTTCATGCAAGAGTCGTTTTGACAGGCAAATGGCGGCGAAGTCGGGGGTTACCCCAGGGCCGTTGGGTTCGCCGAACCGCTTTCGCTGGGAAACGCCAAATGACAAAGGGGATTGCTGAATAACCCTCATGCCCAAGCCGCTTGCGGCTTCGCAATCCCCTGGTTCACGGTACATCGGAGGTTATTCTTCCATTTCACCTGCTCGATGTCCGGCAGCGTCCAGGTCTTGTCGAACAGCGGTTTTTCCAGGCCGTAGAAGCAGCGGAAAAGGACTTCAAAAGTCGCGCCCGTTGGTCGGCACCCAGTTCGATTCCTTTCCCGCCGGCGCGGCGGAGATATTGGATCGCTTACGCCTCGGCTATCGCCTTGCGGTTTTTCTCCCGCTCCTCCGGCGTCAGGGGCGGATGCCGATTGATTTCGTTGAGGAAGTTCTTGTCTTATCGCCAGAGAGATCGGATCGTCGTCGAGCGCCTCGTAAGGCCCGCCGGGGGATCGCGAAGCCGCAAGCGGCTTGGGGTGTGGGGTTATTCGGGAATCCCGCCCTTGATTGAATCCTTATCCCTTTTGGCATCAATCGGTCGATTGGAGTATGATGGCGGGTTGGTTCGCCGACAGGCGGCCCCCCGGCCCCCCGGCTCCCCCGGCTCCCCCGGCTCTTCCCGGCTTTTCTTATGGCCATCGATCCTCGATTCATTCAGAACGCCGGTCGTGAAGTATTCACCGGCAACGAACTGCTGGTGAAGGGCGCCCTCGAAACCGAGGGTGGCGTCCACCTGCTCACGGGGTATCCCGGTTCGCCCATCGCCTCCTTCTTCGACACGCTCACCGCCATCGCCCCGCTGCTCGATCAGCACGGCATGGTGGCCAAGCTCGCCAACAACGAAGCCCTGTCGCTCGCCATGGTCAACGGCGCCCAGATGGCCGGCTGCCGGGCGATCACCGCGTTCAAGTCCGTCGGTCTTCATGTCGCCAGCGACGCCCTGGCCCTGGGCGTCCTCGCGGGCACCAAGGACGAAGGCGGCGGCCTGATCATCTGCGGGGATGATCCGTGGTCCGACTCGACGCAGGTGCCCGCCGACTCGCGCTATCTGGCGGAGCATGTCCGCATGCCGGTGATCGAGCCGTCATCGCCGCAGGAAGTGAAGGACTGGGTCAACCTCGGCTTCAAGCTGGGCAAGGCCGGCAACATTTTCATCGGCTACCTCATCACGACCAACCTCGCCGACGGCGGCGGCACGGTCGAGTGCTACCCGAACCACTATCCCGAAGTCAACGAGCACCAAAAAACATCGCTCAGCTACGAGAAGGACATCGAGCCGAACCTGGAGAAGACCGTGCTGCTCCCGCCGCGCACCTGGCGGCGCGAGATCGAGATGGATCGCCGGTTTGCCGCGCTGAAAATCGAGGCGCGCAGGCTGGGCATCAACCGCATCCTGCACAAGCCCAACAAGGATGAAGTCGTGCCGATGGGCTTCATCGCCGCGGGCACGGCATACATGTACCTCGCCCATGCCCTGCATGAAATGGGCCTGACCGGGCAGGTGCCGATCCTCAAGCTGGGCATGGTTTATCCGGTGGATGAAGCGATCGTCACCGACTTCGCCCGACAGTGCGAGCAGGTCATCGTCATCGAGGAACGCCGCGGTTTTGTCGAGCGCCAGGTGCTGGAGATCCTCGCCCCGCTGCGGCAGGCCGGCGAAATCAAGGTCGATATCTACGGCAAGCAGTTTCCCAAACCGCTGGCCGGCATCCCCACCACGCGCGGCCTGAATCCTTCGCTCCTCATCGAGCGCCTCGTGCCGCTGATGCAGAAGCATCCCACGCTGCCGCGCGAGATGATCAACGGCCGCCTCACCTCCGAACTCAACCGCATCCGCGAAACCGCTTCCTATCGCGTTCATGTTCCGACGCGAACGCCCGCCTTCTGCCCCGGCTGCCCGCATCGTGATTCGTCCTCGGTTCTGCTGGAGCTGCGCAACGATCTGCTCAACCCGACCTACATGCTCTCCCGGCACAAACGAAAACCGGTGGACATGATCGCCCACGGCGACACCGGCTGCTACACCATGCTCATGTTCGAGCCCAACAAGCCGCTCATGCACAACTACTCGGGCATGGGCCTGGGCGGCGGCACCGGCAGCGGCATCGATCCCTTCATCGACAACAAGCAGATCGTCTTCATGGGCGACGGCACCTTCTTCCACTCCGGCCAGATCGCCATCAGCCATTCCATCGGCGCCGGACAGGACATCACCTACATCATCCTCGCCAACAACACCACGGCCATGACCGGCCACCAGACCCACGCCGGCCTCGAGTACGACCTCATGGGCAAGGAGATGTTCGCCCAGGACATCGAGCGAATCGTCTCCGCGATGATTCCCAAACAGCTTGCCAAGGATGTCCGCATCGTCCGCATCAATCCCGCCGACCGCGATCGCTATCGCAAGCTGCTGGAGCAGACGATCCTCGCCGACGGCGTGAAGATCGTCATCGCCGACAAGGAGTGCGGCATCACCTTCCATCGACGCGCCCGCAAGGTCGAACGCGAAACCTTCCGCGAGCAAGGCTTCATCCCGCGCAAGACGCACATGAACGTCTCGACGGCGGTATGCGAATTCTGCCTCGAATGCACCAACCAGACCGGCTGCCCGGGCCTGAAGATCGTCGATACCGACTACGGCCCCAAGATTCAGACCGACATGAGCTGGTGCGTCAACGACGGCGCCTGCCAGCGGATTCATGCCTGCCCGAGCTTTGAGGAAGTGACGATCATCCGCAAGCAACCGCCGCGCATGGGCGATGAGCATGTGAACCTTTCCGACCTGCCCGACCCGCCGCGACCGATCCATGCCGATCAGGATATGTGGCGCTGCTACCTCAGCGGCGTGGGCGGCATGGGCATCGGCCTGGTCACGGCAATCCTCGTCAATGCGGGCCACGAGATGGGCTACGACGTTCAGTTCCTGGATAAAAAGGGACTGGCCATCCGCAACGGCGGCGTGTTCTCGCAACTGGTTTATTCGCGTCCATCCGCCGGCGACGCTGCGTTTTCAAATCCGAAATCCGAAATCCAAAATCCGAAATCCCCTCCCACCACCACGCCCATCATCCCCTACGGCAAAGCCGACCTGCTCCTTGGCATCGACCTGCTCGAAGCCACCCGCGCGATCGATCCCTCGGTGCCCTACCGCGTCGCCTCGCCCGACCGCACCGCCGCCGTCATCAACACCGCCAAGACGCCGACGATTCTTTCGCTCATGGGCCGGGATGATTTCCGTGCCGGCGATCTCGAAGCGATGCTGCGCCAATACACCAGGCAATACTTCGGCTTCAACGTCGGCGACCTCTGCGAGCGCGTCCTCGATTCCAAGCTCTACGCCAACATCATGATGCTGGGCATCGCGTTTCAGCAGGGCTTGTTGCCGTTGACCAAGGACGCGATCGAGAAATCGATCCGCACCGTGATCCGTTCCGATGTCGAGCGCAACATGCGGGCCTTCAACATCGGCCGCAAGATCGCGATCCGCCCCGACCTCTTCATCGTCGAAGCCCGGCATGAATACGAAACATCCCTCAAGGCCTTCCGCCGCAAGCACAACACGCTCCGCGCCTGGTACGGCGGCGGCCGCAAGGGCAAGCGCCTCGCCAAGCAATACCGCGTCCTCATCAAGCAGGTGCAGCGGAAGGTCCGCCACCTGCGCATCCCCGATCCGCTGATGCGCGATTTCGTCGTGCGGGCCTACGACTGCATGATCTGGGGCGGCATCGATTATGCCGACCGGTATGCCGAGCAGGTGTTGAAAGTATTCCTGCGCGATGATCCATCGCGCGGCTACCGCCTGACACGGGCCGTGGTCTGGAACCTGGCCAAGGCGATGCTCATCAAGGACGAGGTTTATTGCGCTTCGCTCTATACCAGCCCCGAGAAATACAAGAACGATCGCCGCCGCTTCAATGTCAATCCCGCCAACGGCGACAGGATCATCTACAAGCATCACAACCGTCCTGAGTTCGAACTCTTCGGCTTCAAGATACGCTTCAACTGGAAGAGCCGCGACTGGCAGCTGCGCATGATGAGCCGGATGGGTTTCCTGCGCAAGCTCATGCCCAACTGGCACCGCAGGGAGCGCGAGTTCCGCGACTGGTACGAAAGCCTCGTCGCCAAGCTCGACTGGACCGCGAACACGCCCGGCATCCACCCCCGCGCCTACGAGCAGTGGTGCGCCATCCTCAACGTCGTCGAACCCGTCACCGGCTTCCGCGAAATCCGTTACCCGAAAATGGAGGCGGCCAAACAGCGCGCCGAACTGCTGCTCAAGCAGGACCCCGAACTCTTCGAGCCGCCCGCGGCGCACATCATCGAAGAGGTGAACGAGCCGCAGGGCGTGGTGCATCTGCCGGTGATCAAGGTGACGAGTCCGGGACAGGTGTCGCCCAAGGCGAGGGCGTGATCCGCCTTTCAATTTGACAGCAGAAATCCGACGATCAGCAGCGCAACAAAAAGCGCCGCCGTTCCGATCACGAGACGTACCGACACCTCGCGCGTCTCCTTTCCGAATCCAAACTCCTCACGCACATGACTCCAGAGCGCAAGCCCGATGACGGCGGTGATGGTGCCGGCGATGGTCATCATCAAGCCTGATTCACCCAAGGCGTGAAGGTCGCTCGCGTCTCCGCCCTCTTCCAGCCAGCCGTACCCGATATAGATGCCGTTGGCGATCAGACAGAAGCCGGCGAAGAACTTGAAGACGAATGCGCAGGACATTCGCCGCAGCGCAGCCAATCCCCAAAGCATCAAAGGCATTACACAACCGACAATCGGTCCCATCCAGATGATGAATCGCGGACTGTCGTTGACGGCAACATCGGTGCGCGAGAAGGCGAACGGATGCAGCACGACGCGCTCGACCTTCGCGCCGACGAGCCATGCCGCGAGCACGTGCCCCAGTTCGTGTACCGCCATCATGCCCAGCCAGCAGGTGGGTACGATAGCCAGCGCGAGCAACCGGCGCGGCCAGCGGGATGAACGGTTCATTTCATGCATCACATATTTAGCCGTTCGCCTCGGCGAACGGAGTCTTCACGCCAGAATCCCGCGCGCGATCTTCCCGTGCACATCCGTGAGCCGAAAATCCCGGCCCTGAAAACGGTAGGTCAGTTTCGTGTGATCGATGCCAAGCAGGTGCATCACGGTGGCGTGCAGGTCGTGCACGTGCACGGGATTCTCCGCGACGTTGTAGCTGAAGTCATCGGTCGCGCCATACACGCCGCCGGTCTTGATGCCGCCGCCTGCGAGCCACATGGAGAAGCAGCGCGGGTGATGATCACGGCCGGCCTCGGCGCTTTTGTAATCGCCCTGCCCGGCGACGCCGCGCCCGAACTCGCCGCCCCAGATGACGAGCGTGTCATCGAGCATGCCGCGCCGCTTCAGATCCTTGATGAGCGCCGCCGAAGGCTGATCGGTGTCCCGGCAGCGGGCCACGCACCACGACTCCAGCCGCGAGTGATGATCCCAGTCGGGATGGAAGAGTTGAATGAAGCGGACTCCGCGCTCGGCCATGCGACGGGCGAGGATGCAGTTGGCGGCATAGGAACCGGGCCGTCGCGAGTCGGGGCCGTAAAGCTCGAAGGTTTCCGCCGGTTCATCCGACATATCCATCAGCCCCGGCACCGAACTCTGCATGCGAAACGCCATCTCGTATTGCCGGATTCGCGTGGCGATTTCCGGATCGTTGGTCGCATCGAGTTTCGCCTGATTGACCTGCCCCACCGCGTCGATCATCGCCTTGCGAAGATGCGAAGGCAGGCCATCGGGGTCCTTGAGAAAAAGCACCGGCTCCTTCGCGTTGCGGAACTTGACGCCCTGATACCGCGAAGGCAGAAAGCCGCTGCCCCAGTAGTGATCGTAAAGCGGCTGATCGCTTGGCCGCTGCATGCGCGAGACGAGCACGACATAATCAGGCAGTTCCCGATTGTCCGAACCCAGGCCGTAGCTGACCCACGCGCCCATGCTTGGCCGTCCTGCAAGCTGATGGCCGCTGAGCATGAAGGTCATCGCCGGGGCGTGGTTGATGTATTCGGTGTGCATCGAGCGCACCACGCAAAGCTCATGGGCGATCGACGCGGTATGCGGAAGCCAGTGGCCGATCTCGGTGCCGCTGATGGTGTTGCGAAGGAAGCGCGTCTTGCTCGGCATGACCAGTTGCTTTTGATTGGCGGTCATGCCGGTGAGCCGCTGACCCTGACGGACGGAATCAGGCAGTTCCTTGCCGGCCCACTGCTGAAGCTGCGGTTTGGGATCGAAAAGCTCGATCTGCGTCGGCCCGCCCGACTGCGTGAGAAAGATGACGCGCTTGACCTTGGGGGGGAAGAGAGGGGCAGGGGCAGAAGCAGTGGCAGAAGCGGAAGCGGCGGCGCGGTCGGCGAGCATGCCTTGCAGGGCCATCGCGCCCAGGCTCACACCCATCGATCGCCCCAGAAAATAGCGGCGGGTCATCGGCATCATTTGTTCGTGCAGGTCGGTCACGCGAATCACTCCCTGTTGATGGCCTCGTCCAGATTCATCACCGCCGACGCCACCAGCGCATACGAAGCCAGCGAAGGCGGATCGTTTTTCAGCTTCGCCGGCGCCTGCCACTGCCCCCCCGCGATCATCTTCGCCGCCTCGCCCGGCTGCGACCGGTAGAAGGCCAGCGACCGCTCGAAAAGCCTGATGAATGCGGCCATTTCCAGCGCCGAGGGATCGCGCGAAAGCACCCGCCGCGCAATCACCTTCATGCGCTCCTCGCGCGTCTTGCCCTCCATCATCGCCGTCGCCGCCAGGGCCCGCGATGATTCGAGATAGGTCGGATCGTTCATCAAGGTGAGCGCGTGCAGCGGCGTGTTGGTGCGCAGCACGCGCACCTCGCAGACGCGCCGCTGGGCGTTGTCGAAGAGGAACACCGGCGCCGCCGACCTGCGCCAGAAGGCGTAAATCGTCCGACGATACTGGTCCGGCCCGACCGTCGCGTCGTACTTGAACCGCCCCATCGTGATGTCCTCCCAGACACCATCGGGGTGATAAGGCTTCACCGGCGGCCCGCCCATCGCATCGTTGAGCAGCCCGCCGCTTCGCAGCGCCCCGTCGCGCAGCATCCAACTGGGCAGGCGAAAGCGATTGGCGCGGGCCAGCAGGCGGTTGTCAGGATCGCGGGCCAGCAGGTCCGTCGAGACGGACGAGCTTTGCCGGTAGGTCGCGCTGGTGACCATCAGGCGGATGAGCCTGCGCAGGTCCCATTCATTTTCGACGAGATCGACGGCCAGATGATCGAGCAGTTTGGGATGCGTCGGCCGTTCGCCCTGGGCGCCGAAGTCTTCGGGCGTTCGCACCAGCCCGCTGCCGAAGATCGTCTGCCAGTGGAGGTTGACCGTGACGCGGGCGGTGAGCGGATTGTTCTGATCAACAATCCACTTCGCCAGGCCCAGCCGATCGCGTTTCACACCATCGGGCCAGGGCGACAAAGCGGCGGGCGTCGCCGGTTCGACGACTTCACCCTTCTTGTCCCATTCCCCTCGCAGCAGCCGATGCGAGACGCGAGGCTTGTCGCGCTCCTTGAGCACCATCACGTTCACCGAAGCGGTGCGCAACTCGCCGACTCTTCGATTGGCGCGATCAAGCAGTTCCTTCGCCTGACGATACGCGGCATGGTCGGCCAGGTACTGCGCCTTCAGCTCATCGCGCAGCCTGGCGGGAAGTTTGGCCGCCTCCGTTTCCTTCGCCGCCGCCACCTGTTCCAGCGGCGAAGCGGACACGCCGCGAATCACCGGCCCCGCTTCATCGGTCAGCGACAGGCGAAACCGCCCGATGTTCTGGTGGCCCTTGAGCGGACGATGATGAATCTCCACGAGCAGCTCTTCATCTTCCGCAAGCGTGACGGCCTCTTCAAAGGCGAAGACGGCGGTGAGTGATGATTGATCCTCCTTGATGCCGTGGCTGGCCCAGCCGGTGCGCGGATCATCATCGAGCAGTTCGTTCACCGGGCCGTAGCCTTTGTTGGCCTTTTTGTCGGCTGAGAAACTGGCCGCCGACGAGGCCACATTCACCGGCCGATCCTGCGAACCATCCATGCTGCGCACGGAGATTTTCAGACCCGTCGCAATGAAATGCCCATCGGCTGATCGCGCGAATTTCGCGCCGGGCAGCGCATCATCGCGCAGCACTTCGAGTTTCAATCCGGTCACGCGCGGCAGCGTGGAACGCGCATGAACCAGATAATCCTCATGGCGCGAATCAGGCCCGGTTGCACGGATGGAACCATCCTCATGCCAGGTGAGAATCGCCCCGCCAACCGTTCGCAGCGCACGAGGCTTGACGACATGCCACGACTGATGCTCCCCGTTCCCGCCGATGGCCTGCACCCGTTCACCCAGCCATGCCGCAAAGCCAGGCTCGGCCTCCTTCGCCACCGCATCGAGCGCCGCCTTGCGCCTTGACGATTCCTGCTGTGCCGTGGCGAGCAGCTTCTGATTCACCGGCGAGTCGATCTTCAGATAAGGCTTCGCGTTGCCGCCCGCCTGCCCCGTTTCGTCGATGCTGTTGAAGAACGCGAAAAGCCGGTAATACTCCGCGTGCGTGATCGGGTCGTACTTGTGCGTGTGGCACTGCGTGCAGTTGAGCGTCAGGCCCAGCCAGAGCGTGCCCATCGTCTCGACGCGATCCATCACGTAATCGATCCGCGATTCCTCCGGGTCGCGCCCGCCTTCGCCGTTGGTCATGTGGTTGCGAAAAAAGGTCGTCGCCAGCACCTGCTCCGGTTTCGCATCGGGCAGCAGATCGCCGGCGAACTGCTCGATGGTGAACCGGTCGTATGGCATGTTCCCGTTGAAAGCCTGCACCACCCAGTCGCGCCAGGGCCAGTTGGTCCGCGTCGTATCCTGCTGAAAGCCGTCGGTGTCGCTGTAGCGGGCCGCATCGAGCCAGACCATCGCCATCCGCTCGCCAAAGTGCGGCGAAGCGAGCAGACGATCGACCACCTTCTCGTAGGCATCGGGCGACGTGTCCGCGATGAAGGCATGCGTCTCCTCCCATGTCGGCGGCAACCCGGTCAGATCGAAGCTCAATCGCCGAATGAGCGTGCGACGATCCGCCTCCGGCGAGGGCGCCAGCCGATGACGATTCAGCTCCTCCAGCACGAAGCGGTCGATCGCATTGCGCGACCAGGGCTTGCCTTGAATGGTCCCATCGGCAGGCGGCGGCGACTTCGTTGGCGCAACGAACGACCAGTGAGCCGCCCATGGCGCACCCTGTTCGATCCATTTTCGCAGCGTCTCCATCTGCCGCTTCGACAGATTCTTGTTCGCCTTCGCCGGGGGCATCACCTCATCGGGATCGTCGCTGATGATCCGTTGCAGCGCCAGGCTTTCACCCGGCCTGCCCGGCACGATCGCGGCATCACCCTTGGAGCCGTCGATGGCCGCCTCCCGCACATCCAGCCTCAGCTTCGCCTTGCGGTTGGCCTCATCAGGCCCGTGGCATTGGAAGCAGTGATTGGAAAGAATCGGGCGCACATCGCGATCGAAATCGACGGCTTCACCCGCCGCTGACGCAGGATGCGTCAGCGCCAGGAAGGCGGCCGCGAACCACGAGATGAAGAGGCGATGTCGGCTCATGATCATATTGAAGCACGGATGACGCCGAAAGTCTTGGACGGGGCAGGGAATCTTTTGTACGATTTGACCATGCCCCAAACCCCGTCCGCCGCATTCCAGAAGGCCTTCATGAAGCGATGCCCGATGGCGTCATCGGTGATGCTGCTTTTCGATTACCTGCCTCACGTCTATTTCTACGCGAAGGATGATCGCGGGCGGTTCGTGAAGGTGAACCGGATGTTTCTCGACAACCACGGGCTTTCAAATGAAGCGGAGGCGATCGGCAGGACGGACCGCGACTTTCACCCGCCGGCCATGGCGCAGGCCTACATGGCGGAGGACAGGCGGGTGATGGCGGGCAGGAAGCCGATCCCGGCCCAGGTCTGGCTGGTGCTGCATCATCGCAGGACGCCGCGTTGGTATGTTTCGAGCAAGATTCCCCTTTTCGATCCGAGGGGCAAAGTCGTGGGCATCGCCGGGGCGATGTATCTCATCGAGGAACCCGCCGAGCAGGCCAGGCATTTTCAGGAACTGGCGCCGGTGATCGCCTTCATCGAGGCGAACCACGGGCAGGCCATCTCGATGGCGAGCATGGCGAAGCTGGCCGGGCTGTCGCCCTCTCATTTCAACCGCCGCTTTCAGACGCTCCTTCGCATGACCCCGACGCAGTATCTGCTCTCGGTTCGCATCCAGGCGGCCCAGCGGCTGCTCGTGACCACCCGGTCGCAGATCATCGATGTCGCCCATCGCACCGGCTTCACCGACCAGAGCCACCTGACCCATCGCTTCAAAAGACTCACGGGGATGACGCCTGCGGCGTATCGCAGGCAGTTTCGGAAATGACCGCGGAGGCCAGGGGGCGGGAGACAGGGGACAGGGGACAGGGGACAGGAAAGACAGAAAAGGCAATTGGCTATTATTTATTTGTTATTGCTTATTTCTTATTTGAAGGGACGATGGACAGTGGCGAAGGCTGCTTTCCAATAAGTAATAAGCAATTATTAATAAATAAATAATAATCAATTGCCTTTTCTGCCTTTCCTGCCTTTTCTGTCTCCTGTCCCGCAGACGCTCAGCGAGGACGCTGCGGCTACGATGTCCCCTGTCCCCCGGTAAATGGAGTTCTTGATGAGCGTTCAATCGTCAGTGAAGGCGGAGAGTCGAATCGTGGCGCCGGGGCCGCGGCCGCGCACCGTTCGCAATGAGCGCGGCGAAGTGGAGGACGTGCCGGCGGGGTGGATGCTGCTGCCGCCCGGCGATGCGGGGCTGACGCGGCGGGTCAAGGCGGCAGGTCCCTCGTGGACGGTGCGGGAGAAGGTTCGCCGCAAGTTTTTTTCACGCGGTGTCTGGGCCGACACCGCCACGATCGAAGCTTGCAGGAATGCGTTGGAAGCTGAGCGATCCACCGAGGCCTACGCCAAACGACGGGTGCGCGACACGCAGCGCCGCGAAGAGGCGCAGTCCGATTACGTGGTCGCCTTTCGGGAATCGGTCCTGAAGTTTCTCGCCTTCGCGCAGGCTCATGAAGCGATCGCCCGCCGGCTGGCCGATGCCGTGACCGCCCATGCCACGCCCGTGGGCAGCGGCACCGTGGCGCGGACGCGGCGCATTCCCGTCGAGGAGCGGGCCGAGGCAGCGGTCATCGCCTGGATGCGGCATCAGACCACCGCCTACGACAACATGCCCATCGCCCGCATCAAGGGCAGGCGGCGCGAGGTTCGACGGATGCTGGCGCAGCGATCGAAGGCGTTGCTGATGCGCTATCGGCAAGGGGAGGAAGTCGGGGGCGCGAGTTGTCTGTTGCAGAAGGCGCTTGGGAATCCGTCAGCTACCGGCTTTCAGCCATCAGCTTTCAGCTTTCAGCCTCCTGCCGCCCGGCAACGGTGATATGGAGTTCAATCATCCAAATCTTCCTTTCGACCTCTGACTTCCGGGACTTCTGAATAACCCCCGATGTACCGTCAACCAGGGGATCGCGAAGCCGCAAGCGGCTTGGACGTTAGGTTATTCAGGAGGCCCTTCTGACTTCTGACCTCTTTTCCAACAGGCTGTCCAATTGGTTTTCCCTCTCCATCCTTTCCCCGTACACTACCGCCGTCATGGCCAAGACCACCCGAACCAGCATAAAATCGACCCGTTCGCGCCGCGCCAAAGCCGTCAGTCATTTCGCGGTTGCCGCGGATTCGCCGGTGGTCAAGCCGATGACCTACAAGGATTCGGGCGTGGACATCGAGGCGGGCGATGCGGTCGTTGATCTGATCAAAGGGCATTGCCGCCGGACGTTCGGCCCGCGTGTGCTGGGCGCCGTGGGCGGCTTCGCGGGCTGCTTTCGCCTTGACTACAACGAGAAGCTTTTCAAGCGCAACTACAAGGAGCCGGTACTCATCGGCTGCACGGACGGCGTGGGCAGCAAGATCAAGCTGGCCGCCGAGCTGAAGACCTACGACACCGTGGGGCAGGACCTGGTGGCGATGAACGTCAACGACCTGATCGTGCAGGGCGGCGAGCCGCTTTTCTTCCTCGATTACATTGCGGTTCACAAGGTCATTCCGCAGCAGGTGGCGGCGATGGTCAAGGGCGTGGCCGACGGCTGCGAACTGGCCGGCTGCGCCCTGCTTGGCGGCGAGACGGCGGAGATGCCCAGCGTCTATTCGCCCGGCGACTTCGACATGGCCGGCTTTGCCGTGGGCGTCTGCGAACTGAAAAAAATCGTCGATGGCTCCAGGATCGAGCCGGGCGATGTCATCCTCGGCCTGGCCTCATCGGGCATCCACTCCAACGGCTACTCGCTGGTGCGGGCCATCGTCAAGGCGGCGAAGCTCGACCTTCATCATGCCTATCCCGAACTCGAATCGATGCGGACGCTGGGCCAGGTGCTGCTCACGCCGACCCGCATCTATGCGAAGTCGATCGTGTCGGTGCTTCGCAGGTACAAGGTCAAGCAGGTCATCACCGGCATGTCCCACATCACCGGTTCGGGCCTGCCCGGCAACGTGCCGCGATGCCTCGGCTCGCATCTGAATGCGGTCATCCAGCGAAAAAGCTGGAAGCCCAACCCGATCTTCCCCTTCCTTCAGCGGCATGGCAACGTGGTCGATTCGGAAATGTTTGATGTCTTCAACATGGGGCTGGGCTACATCGTCATCGTCAGGCCGCACTTCGCCGACCAGGTGGCCGCCCTGCTGCGCAAGCATGGCGAAACGGTCGGCGTGATCGGCAAGATCACCGCGGGCAGCGGGCGATGCATCCTCAAGTAGAGCGGGCATCGCCACGATCCGAACCATCCACCATTTCCATTATCGGGTAACGCCGCCGTCATTCTCTGTTTACCCCCCATGCGTTTCAGACATTCAACCAGTCTTCGAGGTGCAGGTCGGGGATCGTGTTGAAATGACGAAGATTGTGCGTCACCAGTGTGAGATCGTGCTCCAATGCCGTGCTTGCGATAAGGAGATCGGTGACTGCGGTGGGGCTGCCTTCGTCCAGCAAAAACGCGCGAAGTTCGCCGGCCCTCTGTGCCACGGGCTCGTCAACGGGCAGAATGATCGTTTCCGAAAGCAGACGCCTGAGTCCTTGTCGGCGCCGGGCGGATGCGTTTCGACGGGACGCCCAGGTGAACAACTCCGCGACACAGATGGTTGAAACGTACAACCTGCCCGTGTATTGAAGCAGGCGGTTGCCGACGACGCCGACGCCTTTCAATGCGGCTGAACAAATATCGGTGTCCATCAGAAAACTCATTCCATTTCGTTCCGATGCGGAGTATGTCGGGCGCGGTAGGTTTCTTCGATGAAGCGATCGAGTCCTTCGCCATCTTCGGCCCAGGAACCGAGCGCGGAGCGGAGGCCGTCGCCGGGGGTTTGCCGCATGTCGGCGACGGATCGGCGCTCGATGGTGACGGTTACATCTTCGCCGTCGGGCAAGCCGGGGTCACGGTCCAGTTCGATAAGGTGGCCGCGAACCTTGCCCTTGAGTTGATGGATGGAGATGGCCATGACGACATTATAGCCGCCTGATGACGGGTCTTGCAGTCATTGGTGCAGGGCAAGCGCAGCCCTATTTGAACTCCAGCAGTTTCCAAAGGCTGGCGAAGTCGTCGGTCCACAGCACCGAACGAATGCAGTAGGGGTTCTTCTCGCCGATCCCGATGTCCTTGTGCTTTTCATCATCGAGCAGGCGAATCGTCGTGAGGTTCTCCGCGGTCACCTTCTCCTCAAACCGCCACGGCTCGGCATTGACATCCTCATTGGCCCCGGCGACGAACTCTTCGTTGTTCGTCAGCAGCACCCACGTCGAACTGCTCACCCCCGAGGCATAGTCGGAGCTGTTGGTGATCAGCACGATCTTCGTGCCCAGCGCCTTGGCCAATGCAAACGTCACCGGCTCCAGATCGATGAACCGGTTGGAAATGTGCAGCGCGAGGATGCCGTCGGGTTTGAGATGCTTGAAATACATGTCCGCGCATTCCTTCGTCAGCAGATGCACGGGAATCGCATCGCTGGAAAAGGCATCGACGGCCAGCACGTCAAACTTCTGCACATCGCCCGCCTCCAGCTCGCGCTCCAGCATCACGCGGGCGTCGCCGAGCACCACCTTGAGGTCGGCCTTGCAATCGCCAAGGTAGTAAAACCATTTGCGGGCGACCTCTTCGACGGCGGGATTGATCTCGTAGATGCGCACCTTGTCGCCCTCGCGTCCGTAGCTCGACAGCGTGCCGGTGCCCAGGCCGATGCAGCCGATGTGCATCGATCGCCGCGAAGGGTCGGCATGGTTTCGGTTCGGATGCTCCTCGATGGCGACGCCCACGCCGCTGTCCCTGCCGTAGTAGGACGTGGGCCAGCGGCGCTGGGGCGAATCCTTGGTGAACTGGTGCCCGTGCATGATGCGGCCATGCACCAGCTTGTGCTGCGGGCCCAGGTCCTGCGATTCGTAATCCCCCGTGATTTCGTTGGCCACGGAAACGTGGTAGCTCTTGGTCTCCTCCACGTGCAGCACGCCATAGAAGTTGCGAACGGTGTAAATCGAATCGCGGTCGGCGACATCGACATGTTTGATCAGGGCGACGATCAACGCCACCGGCAGCACGGTCAGGGCGATCATGCTGAAAAACGGGCGCGTGTTCCAACTGACGCGCAGCCGGTCGGCGGTGAAGGCGAGCAGGATGAAGCCGATGACCGCGCTGGGAATGGCGAAATAAGAGCGGCCATCAGGAAAGGTTTCTCGATCCGATAGAACAACGTGGAAGAACTCCCACCACAGCGCGAAAAATCGCCGACCCCTGGGCATCTCATTGATCCTCTCAAGAACCGCACCATCCCGCAGCGAATCTTCGAGAATCTTGACGGCATCCGTCGTTACGAGGAGGGCTGCGGCGGTGGCAAGCATGCCGACGATTGCGAAGGCCGCGTAGGGCCAGACGGAGATGCGGTTCACTTTCGGATCGACCATCGCCGACCGCCACCAGGCCGTCAGCACGACGCAGCCGAGCACGGCCAATGCGATGTGATATTCGTAATAGCCGTTGAGCGTCAGCGGCGCGAGCACCGCCACGCACAGTCCGCCCAGCGCGCCGCCGGCGGAAATCAGCAGGTAAAACAGCGTGAGATGCTTCGGGTTGGGCTTGGCGCGGGCCAGCTCGCCATGACACAACATGCAGCACGCAAACATGCAGCCGCTGTAGCCGGTGATCTGCAACCAGAGGTCCGCATGAACCCCCTGATGCAGCAGCACGATGACGATCGGCAGCGAAAACAGCGCGAGCAATCCGAAGAAAGTCCGGCTGTACCACCGCTCGTTGTCGAAGCAGATGATGAACGTCACCAGATAAAGCGACAGCGGAATGATCCAAAGAAACGGCACCACGGCGACCTCGGCGGTGAGCTGATTCGTCGTCGCCAGCAGCATCGCCGAGCCTGATGCGGAGAGAAGCACCCAGAGCAGGATCACGCCGATGGAAGGCCCGGCTTCCCTGGGCACGCGCTCGACGATGGGCTCGAGCAGCGCCTGCCGCTCGAAGTCGGGATGAAGGTCAGCGGCAGGAGCAGCGGCAGTTGCAGGAACAGCGACAGCGGCAGCGGTGGTTTCGAGCTTCATCATCTTCCAGGCGCACCAGCCGCAGCAGAGGGCGAAGGCGCCAAAGCCGATGGACCATGAAATGACCTGCGTCTGGCGGGAGAGATTCGTTTCGATCCAGATGGGAAAGGTGATCAGCGCCAGCAGCGAACCGACATTGGAAAGCGAATACAAACGGTAAGGCGAGCGGCCGGGGAAGGTCGCGCGGAACCAGTTCTGAAGCAGCGGCCCCGTCGATGAGATGACCAGATAAGGCAGCCCCAGCGTCGCCAGCAGCAGCAGGAGGATGCGCAGCGTCGGCGCGCTGCCGTCCACGGGCCGCCAGTTCATGCTCGGCTCGATGGGCATGAACACCAGCGCCAGCCCCAGCATCACGAAATGAATGACCGCCTGTTTCCGCCAGGCGAACCGCCCCAGAAAATGGGCATAGCCATAGCCGGCCAGCAGCACCATCTGAAAGAAGAGCATGCACGTCGTCCAGACGCCGCTGGTCCCGCCGAACCACGGCAGGATGTACTTGGCGATCAGCGGCTGAACCTGGAAGAGCAGAAACGCGCTGAGAAATATCGTCAGTGCAAATCGAAGCATGGAAATCATCCCGCTGCCGCGCCCGTGGCCATGGCGATGCCTCACTCACACAACGAATCCCGACTCGGACTCACGCCGGCGCGAAGCAGACAATATACCTTCCGACCGAGCGTTTCGACCAGCCTCCATCGTGATTGGCCCAGGGCAATCGCATGTACCCCAAGGCTTGACTCTTCGCCCTCTCCCTGGGGGAGAGGACAGTCTCAATCGCCGCGCAGCGGGGCGATTGAGACAGGTGAGGGCCGGTCCACGGCGAAACATCAACGGTCATGACCACCCTCACCTGGTTCGCCGAGCCGGGTGAGGGAGGTTGGACGATTGCTGTTTCGTGAAGAACTCTCCCCTCACCTGTCTCCATCGCCAGGCTGCGCGGGCGATTGAGACGGTCCTCTCCCCAAGCAGGATTTTGCGCCATCACCGTAAGTCCGCGCCCACAGCGCACTTACATTCATT
>CAZYPK010000015.1:0-52849 GCA_964649195.1 uncultured Phycisphaeraceae bacterium | reverse complement strand
GCGCTGCTGTGGTACAGGCGATTGCACAGATTGAGCGTTTTGAGATAGTTTCTTAGGGGCTATGGCATTCAATCGCGATGCCGAGGCTTGAAGACGCCTGCGATCCGTCGCAGCACATCCCGACAGGCGGGGAGGAACAGAATCCAAGGCTCGACGATGTACCGACGCCACAGCCGGCGCGGCTCGGCGCAGAGGCGATGGAGCCATTCGAGGCCGCACTGTCCCATCCAGCGGGGCGGGGTTGAAGTGGCGCCGGCGACATAATCGAGCGCTGCGCCGCAGGGGAGAATGGCATTGACTTCGAGATGGGCGAGGTTGTCGGCGATCCATCGTTCCTGCCGGGGCATGCCCATGCCGACCATGAGTATGTGGGGCCGGCACTGGTTGATGCGGGCAAGCAGTTGTTGATTGTCAACGCTGTCGGGGGCGGTGTCGAAGTAGCCGTGCTGGGTGATGAACCGGAGGCCCGGGTGTTGCCGCGTGAGGATGTCGGCGGCCTTGGCGACGATTTCGGGTTTGGAGCCGATGTAGAAGATTCGCCAGTGGCGGGCGGCGGCCTCGGTCATCAGTTTGGGCAGCCAGTCCACCCAGGTCACACGGTGCTCGCGGCGCAGGGGGAGGCCCAGCAGCCTGCCGAAGTAAACCAGCGGCATGCCGTCGATGCGAACCCAGTCCGCCTGCTCGTAAAAGCGGGCCATGTCGGGATGGCGCCGAATGAGCGCGGCACTGTGAAGGTTCAGGCTGGCGACCACGGCGCGGCGGTCCGCCTCGATGCAGCCTGCGATCCGGGCGTGGAGGTCCGCGATGTTCAACGCATTGAAGCGGATGCCCAGCAGTTGATGGCGCGGATCATCGCTCATGATGATGAATCACCCCGGGTGTCGGTGGTGGCGGCCGATGGATCGAAGCAAAGCCGCTCGAAGTCGCCGATCATGCGGGCGGTGGTGAAATCCAACACGCGGCTCAAGGATTTGGCCTGCATCGCCTGTCTTGCTGCGGCATCTCCGGCCAGTCGCCCGATGGCCTGGCGCCAGGCGGCGACATCATCGGGCGGCAGCAGCAGTCCGACCGGCTCGCCGGAGGGCGGAAGGAGCACATCCGCCTGCGCGGGAATGTCGCTGGCGATGATGGGCAGGCCGGCGCCCAAGGCTTCGAGCAGCGCATTGCTGAGTCCTTCGAATTTCGAAGGCAGCGCAAAGATGTCGCCGGTGCGAAGCAGATCGGGTATGTCGGGCGGGAGCACTTCCCCCAGGAAGTGGACGCGGTCCCGGATTTTCAGTTCGTTGGTTTGAGCGGTCAGTTCATCCTTGAGCTCGCCGCCGCCGGCGATGGCCAGGTGAACCGAAGGCAGGCCCGCCAGCGCATGGAGCAGCACGGTTTGGTTTTTCTGTTCCGCCAGGCGTCCGACGGTGACGACCAGCGGCACAGCGGGGGGCAGTTGAAACTTGCGGCGGGCGTCTTCGACGCTCAGGGATGAAGGGCGAAAGTCGATGCCGTTGGTGATGACGGAGACTCGGCGACGGTAGGCGTTCGGGTAATGGGCGAAGGAATCGGCGACGGAGCCGGAGACCATGACGTTGGCCGAGTAAAGGCCCCATGCGCCGACGAGTCGATCGGCCCATCGCACGGCACGGGGATAGCTGGTGGCCGGGTTGCGATGGGAGGCGATGCGTCGCGGAACGCCGGCCAGTTTCGCGGCCAACTGTCCGAGGATGTTGGCATAGTTGAGGAAGGTGATCACGACATCGGGCTTGTCGCGTCGCAGCCGCCGGGTCAACCGCCAGAGGAGGCCGATGGAGTGGCCCGGATGGCGCGGCGGCTTGGGCAGGATCACGCGCACGCCTTCGACATGGACGAATGTGGGCCGCTTCTGATAGAGGAACCAGGTCTCGACGGCGTGTCCGCGTCGCCGCAATCCATCGGCAAGCCGGAGCAGCGCGGTTTGCGCGCCGCCGGTGTTCATCTGGGTCACCATGCAGACAATGCGAAGTGTGGGCTTCATTGCGAAAAAACAATCTCAGGTCGGGCTGAATGTTACACGGGGCCGGGATGTTTTTACAACAGCCTGCATGCGATGGCAGGGCGATCGCATGTAAGCAGCGGTTTCCACCTCTCCCTCCGGGAGAGGTCGGCGAGGCTCTGCGAGCCGGGTGAGGGTGGTTCTGGTCGTTGATGTTGCGCCGGTGGATCCGGCCCTCACCTGTCTCAATCGCTCCGCTGCGCGGCGATTGAGACGGTCCTCTCCCCCAGGGAGAGGGCGAAGAGCCGCGACTCAACGAGTCGCGGACGCGAACAGCCTGAAGGGGTGACCGGACGCACCTTTTTCTTTCAGCCTCGATCAGTGCCCGGTCGTTTTCGCATCCCGTGATCCGCTGCGCAATGGTCGCGTCATTCTTGCCGCTCACGTCCGCGACGTGTTACGTCGCGGCTCACTCTTATCCCGAACTCAGCCTCTTCGATTCCAAGTCGGGCTGCGATGTTGTTTCCATTCGTCGTGTCGCTGATTGGGCGATGTAGGCATAGCTGGCGATGAAGGTGATCCAACTGATGTTGTTGCGGGTCAGGAGGACCGACTCGGTGAGCGATACGACCAGCGTGTATCCGATCAGCAGCAGGTGGCCTGTCACATCGCCGATGCCGGCGGACCTGCAGCGCAGGAACCGGCGTGCGATATGGATCATGGCGAACAGGAAGAGCGCCATGCCGCAAAGCCCCAGTTCCAACAGCAGATCGACATAGCCGTTGTGGCCCGAGCCGGGGTCCCATTCCAGAAGATTCCAGATGACCCACGAAGGGCCGGAGTAGCCCAGCCAGTAGGTGCGGTAGCCATGACCGAGCCAGGGGCGGTTGAGGAAGTCGGGAAAGGCTTCGGCCCAGAGCATGGTGCGGCCGGTGAGCGTGGCGTCGCGGCCGATCATGCCCAGCAGTTCTTCGCTGTCGGGGAGGTTGCCCGTGATCGCCAGAATCAGGATGAAAAGCACCACGGGCGCCACGATCCAGAAAACCAGTCGCCGCACCAGCGGCAGGGTGACGAAGGCCAGCAGCAGCAGCATGCTCAGGCAGGTGATCATGCCGGTGCGCGATCGGGAGAGCAGCAGCAAGGCGGCGCAGAAGATGGCGGCGGCGAGGGTCGCCAGCCTTTCGCGGGGGTTTCGGCAGGCCAGCCAGACGAGGATCACCACCGAGACGCCCATGACCATGCCCAGTCCGTTTTTCTGCCGATAGACGCCGCGCCAGGCGCCGGCGTGCTGGTCCTGAACATGGGTGCCCAGCGAGGGGATCAGCACCGCGAACACGACGCTCAGCGCCGCCGCAAGAAGGAAGGTCGTCGCCAGCAGACGCCAGAATTGCTCGGGGGTGAACCGCGCGGACAAATACAACCCGTAGCCCGTCGAAATCATCAGGGCGACGGAACGGCGGGCGGTCAGCTCCGGCTCGGCAGACCACGCGGACGAGGCCACGGCCCACGCCACCAGCAACAGCAGGGGCCAGCATCGCCTGGCGCTTTGCCAGATGGACGCCCGAATGGGAATGGCCAGCAGTGCGGTCAGACCATAGAGCGACATCATCAATTGCTGCATCAGCGGGAAGCCTTCGACCAGATCGACATTCGCCGAATCGCCGCGGGTGCTCAGCAGAGGGATCACCGCGGCGGTCATCACGAAGAGCGTGACAACCACCAGCGCCCGGTCCAGCAATTCGCTCACCTGTCGCTGCGGCGTCACGGACCGGTCTCCTTGCCCATCAGGAGATTGAAGTACGAACGACTGATGGTCGCCATCGAAAAGCAATCGGCGCGGCGTCGAAGTTCCTCTTTTGCAGGCGGATGGTCGAGCGTTGCGAGGATCGTTTCCGCGAGGCCTGTGTGATCGCCGACGGGGACCAACGGGCCGTACCGTCCGCCGTCGAGAATCTCGCGCGGTCCGCTGGGGCAGTCGGTGGACACCACCGGCGTGCCGCAGGCCATCGCTTCGACGATCGTGTTGCCAAAGCCTTCGATGCGCGAGCTGGAGACCAGCATCGCCGCCCGGGCCATCCACGCATAGGGATTGTCCACGAACCCCGGCAGGTCCACATCCGATCGCAGGCCAAGCTGATTCACCAGCGCGGTCAATTCCCCGCGTTTGGCTCCCTCCCCCAGGATGATCAGCTTCACAGGACGCCGGCGGCGCACCTGCTCGAAGGCGCGCAGCAATGTCGGGAAATCCTTCAGTTCGACAAGTCGTCCCACGCTCAGAAGCACCGGCGTGTTCCCATCGTTGAACCAGGGGTGATCGACCGGTTCGCGGGCCATCACCGTAAGCTGCGGCGTGACCACCGGATTGAAAATCGTGGTGATGCGGCTGCGATCGACGCGCGCCACCCGGGCCAGATCGTCGGCGGCGCCGTTGGAAAGGGCGACGATGCCGTCCGCCTTTCGATAGAGCCAGGGGATGGCGGAGTAGGCGGTGCGCAGCAGCGACCATCGGGGATGGTACCCGCGAGCCGCGGAGGTGTAGCTGCGCTCGGAGATCACCAGTCTTACGCGGGTGCGGGAGAGCATTCTGGCGAGCACCGCCGCGACGTTCACATGCGTCAATGCCGAAAGCATCGCCGCGGGCCGCTCCCGGCGCAGGTATTTTGCCAATGGCCAGATGCTGCGGGAGATGCGGGCCGCGTCCAGTTTCACCACCCGCACCTCTGCGGGCACCTGCGGCACATAAGGCCCCGTGAGATTGACGATCACCAGATCGACGCGGACACCCTGCGCCACCAGCCCCTGCATCAGGTTGGTCATCGATCGCTCGGCGCCGCCGCCCTGGAGGTTGTGCAGGAAAATGGCGATTCGCTCGCTGGACATTTCAGGCTTCCTCCACCTTGGGGGTGCGCGCCGTTTCGCCGTCGTCCGGCGTCGCCGCCTGCCGGTCTTCATCGCATCGTTGAGGCCATCGCACGGTGAGTATGAGCAGCATGGGCATGACCGCGGCGGCGGCGCAGATGGCGACCATGGCCCAGGCGGCGCCGTGGATGCCATGCGTGGGAATCAGCAGCCAGGAGATGATGATG
Source organism: uncultured Phycisphaeraceae bacterium (assembly GCA_964649195.1). Classification (GTDB taxonomy): domain Bacteria; phylum Planctomycetota; class Phycisphaerae; order Phycisphaerales; family Phycisphaeraceae; genus JTS-RE9. The sequence goes on along the minus strand of CAZYPK010000015.1, from coordinate 47,803 downwards.
CTCCACGACACGGTGATGATGTACGGAATCAGCGATCGTCCGAACTTTCTTGTGGCCGTCATGCCGTAGCCTGATGCGCAGGCGGCAAAGCCCAGGACCGCGGCGAACATGAGGATGCGGAAGATGTCCACGTAGGGCACATATTCCCGGGACAGCAGCAGCCGCAGGAGGAAGGGGCCTGCCAGGATCGACGCCAGCAGGGCGATGACGGCCAGGGCGGCGCATGCCGCCATCAGCTTGAACAGCAGCGTGAAAAACTCGCGCCGCTTCCCCTGCGAAAAATGGCGCGCCAGCCGCGGCGACACGCTGTTGCCGACCGCCAGAACCACTTGCCGGCCGGCATCCAGAAAATAAGCGATGCCCGCCAGAATGCCCAGCGCCGCCGTCCCGTGCCAGTGCTCCAGCACGTATCGGGGAATGTTGTATTGAAGCGAGATCAGCATCATGTTCACACCCAGCGGCAGCGCCATCCACGCCAGGCCGGCCAACGCCCGGCGGTCCCACCGCGGGCCGATGTTCAGCGGCCGCCCTTGACGGTCCGACAGCGACGCCACCCTGGGACGATCGAACAGGAACAACGCCACCAGGCTCACGACCATCATGGCGGTCACCGAGGCGCCGAGCGAGCCTGTCGCCGCGAGGACCGCAATCGTCGCCACGCTGCCCAGCACGCCCCGGACGATGATGGAGGTTGCCACCAGGTCCAGACGCTCCTGCTGCTGCATCGGCCCTTGAAACACATCCGCGATCGATTCCGAAGCCCGGTGCAGGCCCACCATGATCAGCACCGTCGCCGTCGCCACGGGGTGGCCCATCAGGGCGATGACGGCGACCACCGCCACCGCCAGCGCCGTGGTGATCAGCCGCAACGCCAGGAAAAGACCGAAAGGATGTTCCTCGCGGGCATCGGTGGCCTGCACCGCGCGCAGTTGCAGGTCCATCAGCCCGAACACCGGCAGCGAGATGATCACGCCCAGCACATACTGGCCCACCATCTCCGAGGATCCCAGCTTCGCCATCGCGGCGACCACGCTCCATCGCGTCACCGCATGAATCCCTTTGGCGGCGACCATCCATGCCACGTTCCTGCGAATGGAGCGTTCGCCGCGCGGGCGCACCGCGTCCGCCTCACCGGAGCCGTCGCGCAGTTGAGCCTTGGCCTCTTCGCCGCCATCGCCGCTCACGAATCCGCTCCTTCCGCCTGGCCATGCACCAGGTGATGGTGATTCGCCTTCCTGAAGGATTTGCCGTGGCGCGAAAGCCAGCGCCAGCCGGCGTTCAGGTCATCGAGCCTGTCGGCGCTGTGCAGGTCGCTGCCGACCATGTTGATCCGTCCCTGCCGCCACAGCCGCTGCGCCACCTGCCGCTTCTGCGGGCCGTACTGGCCCGCCACCGAGCCGGCGTTCAGTTGCAGGACGACGCCCATCGACCGCCATTCATCGAGCATCTCCTCGTGGCCGGGCTGATCGACGATCGGGTACCGCTCGACATGGGCCAGCACCGGTTGAAAGCCCGCCCGGCGGCAATCGTGCAGGAACCGCTGGGCCTGGTCCGCCGTGCTGCTCATCAGCAGTTCGACCAGCAGCAGCCGCCTGTCGGCGCCGAAGGTGAGCAGTTGTCCCGGCTCGCCGCGCAGCCGCTTCCACAGGCGATCGCTGATGGCGTACTCGGCGGCCAGCTCGACGGCGAACCGGGGCAGCACGCCGGCCAGGCGATCGCGGAACGCCTCGAATTGCCGGGCCAGGTCCCGCTCGTCGTTCTCGAAAACCTCCGGGTAAATGTGGGGGGTGAGCACCGCGCCGCGGTAGCCCAGTTGCATGAGGCCCCGGATGCAGAGAAGCGCATCCTCGAAGGTGGCCACGCCATCGTCAACGCCGGGGAGCAGATGACAATGGACATCCATGCGCAGCTGCGATGGAGTGATCTGCGGTCGGAAAAAACTGAACAGGTCCATCACATGCGGTCCAGTGGAACGCTTTGGGTCTCCAGGCGTCGCGGCACTGCGACCATCGCCTGGCCGTTGCGCCCGGCGACGCTGCCGTAGCCGCCGTAGGAATAGTTGTCACCTGCGCCGCCGGCGAAGTTGATCACCAGCCCCAGGTGCCGGTTGATTTTGAAAAGGTCCTCGACATGCCGGGTGTAGAGCCTGCGATTGGTGTTGCCCAGAAGGCAGACGCTCAGCACGCGGTCCACCATCCGCGCCAGGACCAGCGGACTGGTGGTCAGCGGGTAGGGGGGGGCGTCCAGAATCGTCACGGTGTATTCCTTGGCGGCATGGTCGATCAGCCGCTTCATCGCCTTGGTTTCGAGCAGTTCGACGGACGAGGGGGTGTCGGGGCCTGCGCAGATCACATCGATCATCTGCCCGCCGTCCATGACCAGCGTCTGCGTCACCTCTTCGAGGGTGGCGCGGCCGTTGAGGTAGTCGGAAAGCCCCGGCGAGGCGGAAAGCCCCAGCGTGCCGTGCAGCGTGGGCTTGTGCATGTCCGCATCGATCAGCAGCACGCGATGCACATGCTCGGAGCGAACCAGCGCCAGGGCGAGATTGGCGGCGATGGTGGACTTCCCCTCGCCGGGCTGGGCGCTGGTGAGCATCACCCGTTGATGAGGCCGGTCGGCCGCCGAGTAAAGCAGGTTGGTGCGAAGCTGGCGGACGGCCTCGGCGAAGGGGCTTTGCATATTCAGCTCCAGCATCTGCGGGGTGCCGCGTTTGGCCCGCTGCCGGCGCGCCGGCAGCACCGCGAACACCGGCTGCGCAAAGGCGCCGCGAACCTCGTCCACCGTGCTGAACCACGTCGTCCGCGCCACCTGGAACAGCACCCCGAAAAAGCCCAGGCACAACCCCGCCGCCACCCCGCCGGCCACGATCAGCATCGGCTGCGGCGAAATCTCCCGCAGCGGGACGAACGGCGGATCCACCAGCCGGATGCTCGAAGTCGTGTTCGCCAGCGCCATCTGAAGCTTCTGTTCCTCCTGAAGCAGAAACAGATACATCTGCTCGTACAGCCGCGACGATCGCAACTGCTCCGCCAGCACCCTGGCCGAGGCGGGCAGCGTGCGCAGACGCTCCGTGTAATCCTTCACCGCCTTCGCGTCTTCGATCTGCTTCTCCTCAACCCGTTTCACATATTCATCCACCGTGCCTCGCAACTGTTTCAGCAGATCCTCGCGCACCAGGCGCCGTTCCTCCAAAGGCGGATAGTTGCCCTGGTAGCGGCTTTCCATCCTGGAGATTTCAAAATTGAGATCGGCCAGCTTTTCACTCAAGGCCGTGATGATGGGATCGTCCGCATAGGCAAGCACCGAAGTGTCCGGCGAAGCGGTCTCGCGCAGCCGCGCCTGCATCTGCCGGATGCGGATCAGTTGCAGTTCGCTCATTCTTTGCCGGGCCTCGGCGGTCGCCAGGTTGGTCATATCGACCTGCACCTGCGCGTCCAAACTCACCAGGCCCGACTCCTGCTGAAACTCGGCCAGCTTCGCCGTCGCGTTGTTCAGGTCCTGTTGCAGTTGCCGCGACTGGCTCTTGACGAAATCGAGGGTGGCGCGATTGGAGGCCTCGCCCCACTTCCGCTTCATCTCGATGACGCCGTCGCAAAGCAGTTGCACCACCTCCTGCGAGACAAACGGCGAGTCGCCGGCGAACTTCACCTGAATCATCTCGTTGCGCATCGTCGGGATGCGCCCGCCGCCATCGACCGACAGCGACGCGAAGAACTTCTTGTGCAGCTTCTGCGGCGAAACGATCGTGAGCTGGATCGGTTCGTTGGCCGTCACCGGCAGATCGCCGACGTTGACCAGCGTGAACGTGTCGTCGCCCACGCGGACCGGCTCGCCGGTGCGGCCTTCGCCAACCACCGTGCCATCGAGCCGGCTCACGGAGAACGTCGCGGCATCCTTGAAGCTGAGGATGTAATCCCGGTCGCCGCTGAGGACATCGTGCCGAACCACGTTGCGGACGGTCAGCCCCTTTTGATAGAGCGACACATCGCGGCCGGGCCACCAGTGCATGAAGCGAGGCTGTCCCGTGAGATAGGCGTCGTTGCCTTCCAGCGAGGCGTTCAACCCCATTTCGGAGATGACCCGGGTGGCCAGCTCCACGCTCTGGAGCAGTTCCTTGGCCGACTCGATGTTCTCGGCGCCGCCGCCCAGGAGCGCCCCCAACCCGCCTGCGGTGGCGCCGGCCCCTGCGCCGCCGGCGGCGACGGGGCTTTGCACGTAGAGCACGCCGGTGCTTTGAAACCTGGGGCGGCTGACGGCCAGATACGCGGCGGCGGCCGCCACCACCAGCAGCCAGATCAGCGCAAGCGTCAGCCAGTGCCGCCGCAGCATGAGCAGGGCGTCGTTGAGGGTCAACGAATCGGCCGGTTCGGATTTTGTGGTTGCCGACACGTTCATAAGTTTCCAAACCTGAGTTTCGGATCAGCCCCGCCCGGAAGGGCGCGGGCCAAGGGGTGATCGATACACGGCCCGTTCACGAATCACAACTCGATTTTCGGTCTGAATTCACCTTGTAAGCCTGGATCCTTTTGTTCATTGGAGGCTCTTTGGCCCGCGCCCTGCTCCGGGGGCCGGGCGGGGCTGATTCGGAACTCAGGTTCCAAGGTTGCGGAACCGCGATCAATAATTGACCCTGATGCCGATGCGTCCGATGATTTCCACCTCGTCGCCGCCGACGCCGGCGCCTTTGCTCAGGTCCTGAAGCGAGTCGCTCAGAAAAAGGAAATGCACGCCCAGTTCCAGCGACCACCGAAAGCCCCTGCCGTCGTCCGTGGCCATGACGCCCAGCGGAATCGACAGTTCGCAGCCGATGTCGAGGAACCCGAACAGGCTGTCATCGGCGTTGCGGTCTTCGAAGTAGTCCGACAGGCTCAGGCCGATGGCGACAGGCACCTCCATGCGGATCGTCGTCGTGCCGATCTGGAGCAGGTCGAAGCCGGGACGAATGCCCACTTCCATGTAAATGCCTTCGCCAAACCGCGGGTCCACGGCCGCCGCCGCGCTCAGGTACCCGCCATCGGACTGCTTTTCATACTCGAAGGAAAACAGCACGTAAGGCTGAAGGCTCCAACTGAACGACGGATCCGAATCATCGTACTTCACAAACAGATTGAACTGATGCACATCGCGGAACGAGGTGCGAATCGACTCGATGTTCTCATACTCGAATCCCGCGATGAACCGGTCCAACGCATGAATGCTGATGCCGCCGCGCCATGCGAACTCGAACCAGTCCTCATCCTGTCCGAGCATGATGGGGGTGTCGTGTTCGCTGATGTGCGTGCTGCGGAAGCCGAAGTGGATGTGGAAGCTGTTGAAGATGTGATCCTTGAAATCAGGACCGCCCCAGATGCGCATGTCCACATCGGCCCAGGGCTGAAGAATGATCGATTCGTTCTCCCGGGCGATGCCGCGATAGAAGAGGGAACTGACCATGTCCACGCCGGCGTCGATGGACAGCCGGGCGGCGCTGATCGGCTCGATGATCTCGCTGTGGTCGCCGGGGGTTTGTCCATGCCTGATGGTGAGCGGGACCACCGTCGGCGTGGCCGCGCCTGTCGCCGCCGGTACGGGACTGCCAGGCGCGGGAGCGGACGGCTCGGCGGGGCCTTCAATGACCGGCTGTGAAAACGGCGAGGCCGGCTGCTCCATGCCGGTCCTGGCATCGGGCCTTTGCCCGCCGGCGCCGAGCGACTGGAAGCGGACGTTCGCGTAACTCGCCTCGACGAACGTCATCGTCACCGTGTCCGACGCCTCGCGCCAAAGAATCCCGATCCAGGCTCCGCGTATGCGAAACTGCTCCACATCATTCACGCGAATCGTCGGCTGCGCCTCGGTCCCGTCGAGGATCACCGCGCGAAGCAGGTCGGCATCCACCGTAAACTCCAGCGTCCGCTCGCCGCTGGTCAGTCGCACCACCCGGGCGTCGCTCTGAATCAGCAGAGGCGCCGCCCCCGCCTTGAGCGGACCCTTGCGGAAAACCAGCGCCGGGTCGGCGGCACGCTTCTCGCCCACGTACACCGCATCCGCGCCATCCTTCGACAGATGCCACAACCCGTTCACCCCGCCTTCGCTGAGCACCGCATGCTCGGCCAGGACGTGGGTCCCGATCAGCAGCACCGCCAGCGCGGACCAGAAAGTTTTATGCCGGCTCATTCCCAATGGGGCATCCTTTATCACACTCGCCAAACCATCACCCGCCTGTCAATCGTTGTTGGTGTTTGAAAGCAGCACGAAGGGCTGAATCACCGTGGAGATCGTTTGCAGCGTCGGAAGAATCTCCCTGAGCGTGTCGTTCCACTTGCCCAGACCCGTGCGAGGCACATACACGATGTCCCCGGATTGCAACGGGAAGTCCATCGCTTCGCCGCGGATGATCTTGTCGTAATCGATCACCATCAGCTCGCCGCGCGTCGGCGAGAGCGACCGGATCACACGGACATATTTCCGTTCCGTGCCGATCCGATTGATGTCTCCCACGCGGGCGAAGGCTTCCGTCAGGTTGATGTCGCCATGAATGATCGGCACGGGTCCGGGCCGCGCGACATCGCCGAGCACGAACACCCGCTGATCGATGTTGCTGGGGACGAACAGCGTGTCGCTGGGGCGGATCCAACCGTTCTGGGACATGTCGCCTTCATAGAGAAGCCGGTAGATGTCCACCGCCACGACGCGCCCGTCGCGCAGCAGCCGGGCGCTGCGCATGTCGGCGACATTGGTGATCCCGCCCGCCAGCGAAATGGCCTGCGCCAGCCGCATCGGGCGATCCATGTAATAGGTCGTCGGCTGGCGAAACTCGCCGATCAGGTAGATCGGCTGGCTGCGATATTCCAGAATCTCCACGACGACCCAGGGCGTGCGCAGGTGCTGTTCGTAATGCTTGGTCAGGGCGGTCTGAATCTGCCCCGTGGACAGGCCGCCCACCTTGAACTGGCCGATCAGCGGAAGCTGGACATGGCCTCGCCCATCCACCCGCGAACCGATGGCCCGCATGCCCGTCGCCGCCGGCGTGCTGCTCAGTTCGGACTGCCCGTTGACGCTGATGAACAGCACATCGTGCGGGCCGACCTTGTAATCGGTCGATGGTTCGTACTTCTCGGTCGGGATCGTCACCGGAATGAACTGCGTCACCGCCGCGTGGCTGGAAGGGGAGCCGCCGCCGACGGGCTGCGACGGGGCGGGCGGCTGGCCCGTGATGGTCCGGTTTTCCGCGATCTCGTCGCTGCTCATGAACGCCGAGCCGGTCCACACCGCGCAGCCGACAAGCTGCGTCAGCGCCAGGACTACGGCAACGCCGGTCACACCCGAAATCCTTTTTCGTGTTATGGATTGGCTCATCATTCAATTCGGCCAGTCGATGGCGATACGCTCCCGATCGGACGGGAGATTGATATTGCAGCCCCTCTCCTGATCGCCCATCTGCAATGCCGGATCAGACTCGATGGATGCTCAGTTGCCCTTCCCCTTGAAAATCACGGCGGGGATCGTTTGCACGAGCAGGCAGAAGTCCATCCAGAGGGTCCACTTCTGGATGTAAAGTGTATCCATTTCCTCCATGTCGTGAAAGTTGCCGTCGCAGACCCGAATGCGGACCTGCCACAGCCCCGTCAGGCCGGGCATCACGCTGTGCCGCAGCACGCAAAAGGAGGTGGAGAATTCCTTGAGGTGATACGTCGGCAGGGGACGCGGGCCCACCAGCGACATGTCGCCCTTGACCACGTTCCAAAGCTGGGGCAACTCATCGAGACGGGTTCGCCGAAGGAAGTTGCCCAGAAAGGGGAGCACCCTCGGATCGTGACGCAGTTTGCAGTGAGCCTTCCACTCCGCCTTGGCTTCGGGGCTTTTCGCCAGCAATTCCGCCAGCTTCTGATCGGCATCGAGGCACATGGTCCGCAGCTTCCACATGAACAGCGACCGACCGCCATACCCGATCCGCTCCTGCTTGAAGAACACCGGCCCGCCGCTGACCAGCCACACCATCAGGGCCAGCACCGCAATCAGCGGAGCGAACAGAATCAACAGCGGCACGCCCACCATCAGGTCCACCACCCGCTTGGTGACCACCATGCGGCGAGACCCGCCCTCGGACAGCCCGATGGAGTCTGCAACAAGACCAACAGCCCCATTTTCCGGATGATTTTCAATATTCATTAGTAAGAAACCCCTGGATGTCCTGCCGATGTGCCCGGATGGCATTCATGGCAATGGCGCATCCGGTTTGGTGGGATTCTATCAACATGAAAACATTGTGCAAACGCGATCGTGCCCGGACCAGGGCCGGCGCATTTAGCCGTTCGCCTTGGCGAACGGCGGGTGGCTGGGGCTGAGTCCGCGAAGCCCCGGCCCAGGCGACCGAAGCAAGGTGGCGCAACTGGAAGTCGATGGTCGCCTGGCCGGGGCTTCGCGGACTCAGCCCCAGCCACCCGGAACAGAGCCCCAGCCATCACCCGACGCAAAGCCCCAGCCATCACCCTCCGTTCCCGGGGCGAACGGCCCGATGTTCGCCGTTTGCTACGATGGCGGCATGATTCTTCTGATCGAGAACTACGACAGCTTCACCTACAACCTCGTCCAGCGCATCGGCGAACTGGCGGTCAGCGCCGGCGTCTGCGATCCGCAGGCCGACGCCCTGGATGCGATGGACCTGCGCGTGGTGCGCAATGACAAGCTCACCGTCGCCGACGCGGTGAAGATGAACCCGGACCACATCATCATCTCGCCCGGCCCCTGCACCCCGCGCGAAGGCGGCATCTCCAACGAGATCATCAGGGAGTTCGCCGGCCGCGTGCCGCTGTTTGGCGTCTGCCTGGGGCATCAGTGCATCGGTCACGTCTTCGGCATGACGGTCGATCGCAACCATCGCCTGATGCATGGCAAGACCTCGCCGATTCACCACGATGGCAGGACGATCTTCCGGGGCATGAGCCATCCGTTCATCGCCACGCGGTATCACAGCCTGGTGATTCTCAGGCACACGTTTGATGATGCGCGGTTCGAGATCAGCGCCTGGACCGATGAGGATGAGATCATGGGCGTGCGCGCCAGGCCGGGCATCTTCGGAACGGGCCGCGATGCGCCGCTGGAAGGCGTGCAGTTTCACCCGGAAAGTTTCCTGACGCTCGAAGGCCCGATCCTGCTGGCGAATTTTCTGGGGATGGAACTGCCCGAGGCGGAGATGGTGAAGGGGTGAAGCAATGTGGTTGGGCGAGTGATCCAATCACGGTTGGATGATTTGGATCGGGGTTTCTTCGATGGAAGGCGACATGCCGCCGGGCAGGCGAACGCGGGTTCGCCTGATATTGCCGTCAACAATCACTATAATTGTCGCTTCACACGGGGCCAGTTGGATCGGGGTTTTTGCAATCACGAAATCGGGGCCGACTTGTGAGAGCCGTATCGTGGCATCTCCACACTCCATCGTTAACTGAACGACGGCAGAGTGACTTTTGGGTTGTGAGGTCTGCAACATGGAAAATCCTCAACAGCCTGCGGAAGAGCGGGCACACTGGTACGCGGGAAGTCGTGACATCGAGATTATAGATCGCCTCGGCTTTGGAGTCGATGGCTCGGTTTACCGAACGACGCGGATGAGTGCGGTGAAGTCGCACGATCGCTGGCGGACCTACTGCATGGAGCGGGACATTTATCTTCGGAATAAGAGCCGCGACGTAACACGTCGCGGACGTGAGCGACAAGAATGGAGTGACCATCGCGCAGCGGATCACGGGATGCGAAAACGACCGGGCGCCGATCGAGGCTGAAAGAAAAAGGTGCGTCCGGCCACCCCTTCAAGTCGGGCGCGTCCGCGACGTGTTACGTCGCGGCTCTTATCCCGAACTCAGGTCGGAAAGTTTCCTGACGCTCGAAGGCCCGATCCTGCTGCGGTTGGGCGAGTGATCCCGTCAAGGTTTGATGATTTGGATCGGGGTTTCTTCGATGGAAGATGTCATGCCGCCGGGCAGGCGAACGCGGGTTCGCTCAATGGTTCCGTCCACGGTGATGACGAGCGTCGCTTCGCAAGGGGGCAATTCGATGGGCGTTTTCGCAACAACGGCTTCCGGTCCCACGTGGGAGAGTCGGGTGCTCCATCCTTCACCTTCAAGCAGCAAAGTGACGATGGCGGAATGAGATTTCTGTGCGGAGGTTTGCAACATGGTAAATCCTCAACAACCTGCCGAAGATCGGGCGCACTGGTACGCCGGCAGCCGGGACATTGAGATTCCAGGAAAGCTCGGGTTCGGCGTCGATGGAACAGTTTACTACACATCGCGGTACACCGCGGTCAAAGTGCATGACCGTTGGAGAACCTACTGCACGGAACGGGACATCTATCTTCGATTTCAGGAGCGATCGGTCCGCTTCATCCGCGGACATGCGGTGCCGGCGCTGCGCGATATTGAGGATTCGCTTTGTGTGATCGAGATGGAGATTGTTGAGCGTCCCTACGTTCTCGACTTCGCCAAGGCGACCATCGATGTGGCTCCCGATTTCTCCCCCGAAGTCATGCGCGAATGGCTGCATCGCAAGTCGCAGGACTTCGGCCATCACTGGCCTGCGGTGGTGGCGATCATGGATGAGCTGCGGCAGCGGTATGGCGTGCATCTGACCGATCTGAATCCGGGGAATATCGCGTTCGACACATAGCCCCGGGATAAGAGCCGCGACGTAACACGTCGCGGACGTGAGCGACAAGAATGGAGTGACCATCGCGCAGCGGATCATGGGATGCGAAAACGACCGGGCGCCGATCGAGGCTGAAAGAAAAAGGTGCGTCCGGCCACCCCTTCAAGTCGGGCGCGTCCGCGACGTGTTACGTCGCGGCTCCGGGGCCATACAAAAAAACCGCCGGCTTGCGGCGGCGGTTTTCGGGGATCGGATCGATGGCCGATCCGATGTGGTAGTGATGTTCTTGCGCGTTCTGCGCCATCTCTTCCCGATCCTCTCCGGTCTTGGCGTCTCATTACTGCAACAGGGCCAGCACGCTTTGAGCCGTGCTGTTGGCGATGGCGAGCTGGCTGGTGCCGGCCTGGACCAGAATCTGGGCGCGGGTGAGCCTCGAAGTTTCGTAGGCGAAGTCGGTGTCGCGGATCTTGCTCTCGGCCGAGGTCAGGTTTTCCAGGCTGATCTGGCTGGAGCGGATGGTGGTCTGAAGCGTGTTGCGCTCGAAGGCGCCCAGGCGTCCCCGCATGACGGCGATCTGGTCGATGGCCAGATCGATGATTTCCGAGGCTGCCCGTTGCTGTCCCGCGACGAGGCTGTTGGCGTTGCCGCTCTTGACGCTTTCGAGGAAGCCGTTGTTCTCATTGCCCAGCCGGCTGGCGGCGACGGACTGGATGCCCAGGCCGATCTGCTGGGCGGAGTTGACGCTGGGGCCGATCTGGTAATTCGCGCCGCCGCCGGTGACGGTGAAGGTGTAGGTGGAGAGCTGCTGGGCGGCGGTGCTGGTGAGGTTGAGCGAGAGGTTGAGCGTCGGGGCGTTGAGGCCGACCTTCAGGCCGTCGCCCAGCGCGAGGTTGCCGTTGACCAGTGCGAGGACATCCTCGCCGACATCGCGGTTGGTGGCGGTGCCGCCTTTTGCGGTGAAGGTCTGGAAGGAGGCGCCGCCGTTCATCTTGCGAACGCTGACGAACGACTTGGTGCCGAACCCGCCGGAGTTGAGGACGAGGCCCGATGTCTGATTGGTGGCGCAGACGAGCGAAGCCGTGACGCCGGTCGAATCGCTGACCTGATTGACGGCAAAGGCGACGGCCGAGAGGGCGGTGCCGCTGATGAAGCTGAAGACCTGGACGCCCTTGGCGCCTTGGACTTCGAGGGTGACGCTCGAGAGCAGCGCCCCGGTGGAGCCGGTGGTGTTGCCGCTGATGAACAGGCTGGCGGTCTCGGCGCTGTTGAGGACTTCGACGGTCACGGGGATCGTCGAGTTGGTGCCGAAGTTGGCGCCGAAGATTTTCAGGTCCTGAATCTGGCTGCTGTTGACGCCGCTGGTCAGGTAGTCGAGCGAGCCGTTGAGCAGCTTGAGGCCGGCGAAGCTGGTCGTGCCGCTGATGCGGGTGATCGAGTCGATGGCGGAGTCGATCTGAAGCTGGTTGGCTTCGATCTCCTCCTTGCTGAAGGCGCCGGTGTTGGCGGCCTGGACGATCAGGGCCTTGGTCTCGGTGAGCAGGGTCGAGATTTCCTGAAGCGCCGCCTCGGCCGTCGCAATGACGTTGACGGCGCGCTCGGAGTTGTCGATCGCCTGGCCGACGCCCTTGATCTCACTGCGCAACCTTTCGGAGACGATCAGGCCCGCCGGGTCATCGGCGCCGCGGTTGATGCGCAGGCCGGTGCTCAGGCGCTGAAGACTCGTGGAGAGATCACGATTGGTCTTGGCCAGGTTGTTTTGTGCGATCAGGGAGGAAACGTTGGTGTTGATGCGGGACATTGACAATCCTCCTTGATTGTCTTGGTCATGTTCGATCCCGACCGGCGCCGCTGCACTCCTTTGGCGGCCGCCTGATCGAGGGTCCTTGGCCCGGGCTCTTTGTTCACGACCGATGCGGTCTTTCGAGCCTTGCCATACGTTGAATCAATCCGTTCCTATATTTTCCGCACGCCGTTGATCTGCGTCGGCCCCGGCCTTCGCAACGGTCGCACGTTCTGGTCCGCGCCGTTCAAATCGGTGAGCTGCACCCGGGCCGCATCCGTGTTTTCCCGCTTGATCGATTCATACACTTCCTTGCGGTGAACCTGGATGTCGCGCGGCGCGTTGATCCCGACTCGAACCTTGTCGCCCTTGATGTCCACGATGGTGATTTCGATGTCATCACCGATCATGATCGTTTCATCGCGGTGTCTTGATAGCACCAGCATACGAAGGCTCCTTCCTTCGATGGTCCGTCTGTGCATCCCGGCGCATCCGTGCGTCGGGGGTGGCGGAAAAGCACGAAATCAGGAAAGCAGGAAAGCATGAAATTCAAATTCATGTCACTGCCATCCGCCGTGCGCCTCGCGCCGTCTCTCTGCCTTCATTTCCTGCTTTCATGCTTTCCTGATGTCTTGTTTTTCTCAAGCCGACATCGCCGTCACCGGGCGCGGCAGCTCCACCAGGGGCACCCGCGTCGTGAACCGCTTGTCCGAAAGCACGAGCTGCGAACCCGTCCGGCTGGCGACGTGGATCACCAGCGGCCCTTGCAGGTTGCCCGTGAGCACCTGGTCGCGCTTGTTCACGATCACGAACACCTGCGCCTCCTCCAGCGAACCCATGTTCAGCTCCTGCATCTGGTCCGACTTGAGCGGCACCCGGTAGCTGGAGACGAACAGGCTCGGGTCCGTGACCACGAAGGCCAGGTCGGGCGTCTCCGTCGATTGCAGCCACCAGAAGCAGCCTTCATCGTTGGGCTCGATCAGCACGAACTGCTTGTAGCGCGGAAACCCAAGCAAGCCCTTGGGGAAGGTGATGATCCTGTTTTCATCCACTTCGATGGTTCCAAACCGTGACGTTGTGAGCAACATCCCATGTTCCTCAGATCGGCCAATCATCCGCAAGCCTCATGCGACGCGAGACAATTCGCGTCGCCGGCATCCTGCCCTGTCCATCCGCCTGTTCATGCCGGCCGTTGGCATGAGTGCGGCGCAAACGTTGCGCGACTAGCGCAAGAAATCCAAAAGTGTGTTCTGCATGCTCGAAAGACCCGATTGCAGGCTCGCCTGAAGCTGCTGCTGCAACTGCGCCAGTTGCGTGATGACCTGCGTCAGGTCCGCATCCTGCAATTGACTTAACGCGTTTTTCTCGGCGATCTGCATGTCCTGGAGCCTTTGCGTCTGTTGTTCGAGTCGTCTGGACTTCACACCCACCCCGGCGCGGGCCTGCGCCACATGGTTGATGCTGCCTTCCAATCCCTCTCCAGCAACCGTGATGCCAGCCGAGTCGTTGCTGAGCAAAGAATCCCGCAAGGCGATCAGATGAGTGAAGATGGAATCGGTTCTCACCTTGGCCGCATCGCCGCCGGCGATGGTGTTGCCTGCGCCGGCGTTCTCATAGATGCCAAGCTGCGTCGCCACCAGGCTCGTGCCCAGTTGCAGCACGCGGAAGTCGCTGGCCCCCGCGGTGCCGTCTTCGAAGGTGAAGCCGTTGCCCACCGTTGCCAGGCCGATGTTCAGATCCGTGCCCGCGTCGCCGGGCTGGCCGATCGTCAGTCCCGCCGCCGTCGCCGAGGCGCTGATGGCGGCCAGCACATCGCTGACGGTGGCCGCGCCGTCGAGGTTCACGTTGAAAGTTGCGCCGCTATGCAGTTGGATGGCGAAATCGTCTTCCCCCAGCACCGGCTCGATGCCTTTCTTGAAGCGGAATTCGCTCAGTTGCGTTTCGATGGCGAACGACCGCAGGCCCAGGCTCTGCGCCGTGGCGCCGCCGTTCTCGCCGACGGAAAGGTCGATGCCGCTGACTTCGCTGACCAGGTTCATCGCGGTGCCCGCATCATTGATCTGCAACCGCACGCCGATGCGAAGGTCCGCGACGATGTTCATCATGTCCTGAATCGTCGCGGCGCCGCTGAAGTCGGCCACCTTGGACTGCGACCCGTTGGTGATCAGCAGGCCGGACGCGAAGTCAATCGAGGCGCCCAGGGCGGCAATGGAGGATCGCTCGGTGAGCTTCGGATCCAGGTCGCCGCCGGCGATGGTTGCGCCGGTCGCGCCGAAAGCGATGCCCAGGTCGGCGGCCACCTTGCCGGTGCCGGTGTCCGCGAGGGTGATGGTGTGACCCGCGTTGGCGGTCAGCGCAAAACCGGAACCGCCGATGGCCAGCGAGCCGGCGGCGGGGTCGAGGGTCGAGATGGCGTCGTTGATGCGGGTGACGATGTCGCCCACGGTGTCGGCGCTGGCGAGATCGACAAAGAGCGTCAATCCGTTGACGGTGACGCCGAGCGTGCCTTTGCGGATGCCTTGATCCAGCGCGCCGTTCAGATCGCGCAGCAGCGTGTTGGCCGTGGGCTGCGGATCGAGATCCGCCTGGCTGATCACGCGGGTGGAGAGAGCCCCCAACGCCTCGGCGCCGTTGCTGTTGAAGTCCAGCGAGGCGCCCAGGCCAAAGTCGCCTTGCATGTTGGAGGTCGCCCCGACGTAGCGGACGCCGCCCAGAAACGGCTGAAACACATCCGTGTTCCGACCCAGCGACGAAGCCCCGCCGAAGAGCGAGATGTCCTGATGCTGCCGATTGGCGATGTCCATCATCGCCTGAATCTGGGCGTCGATGATGGCGGCCTGGTTGCGTCGCGTGGTCTCATCGGAGCCGATGCCGATCTGGCTCGAGGCGATGGTCTTGGCTTCGAGCAGGATGTCGGTGATGTCCGCCAGCGCGGAATCGACGTTGTTGAGCACCGTGGCGCCTTGCGTGACGTTCTTCTCCTGCTGGGCGCGGGCTTCGAGCCGCGAACCCAGCAGCAGGATGGCGGCGATCCGTTCGGGGGCGTCGGAAGGCTTCTCCACCGCGCGGCCGGTGGCGATCTGCCGCTCCGCCTTGGACAGCCCGCTTTGCGTCTTGCGCAGCGCGCCGAGCAATTGATCGGAGATCTGCATCGAAGTCGTGCGCGTCAGGTTGGTCGAGATGCGTGTCATCGTGTCGGGTCGTCATCCGATGGCGGGGCGTCTTCAAAGCGTGCTGAGGATCACGTCAAACATTTCATCGATGATGGTGAGGAACTTGGCGCTGGCCTGGAACACCCGCTGGAACGAGAGCAGGTTGATCGCCTCTTCATCCGCGTTCACGCCGCTGATGCTCTGCTGCTGGGCTTGCAGCGAATCGCGTACCACGCTGTTGGCCTCGACCCGCCGGTTGGCCTGGTCCAGCTCGATGCCGATGCCCTCGACGTGCCTGCTCCACATGTCCGTCAGGCTCAGGCCGCCCAGATCGTCAAAGCGGGCTTCCCGAAGGCCCGTCAGGGCGATCGCATTGCGGTTGTCGCCGGGGATGTTGCCCTGCCCCGCCGCGAGGTGGCCGACGTTGGCCTTGAGCAGCGGATTCACGGCGACATCAAAGGAGTTGGACCCGGTGAAGAACGTGTTGACCCCCAGCGAAGCCAGTGCGCCGCTCGAATCGTCGCTGAAGGTGATCTCGAAATCGGAGGAATCCACATTCAATTGCAGCCTGCCCGCCGGGGTGATGAGGGCGCTGATGTTGCCCACCGCGTCGAGGTCCGCGGTCAGGCTGGCCAGGGTGGTGTCCGCCGCCGGGTTGATCCCGTCCAGATCGACGTGGATCGTCGTCGTCACCCGTTGCCCGGTCGATTTCTGCGTGACATGCACCTGGAAGCTGCCATGCTGCGGCGGGAAGGGAATGCCCGAACTCGAATCGTTGAGCGCCACCGTCGCATCGAGCACCTGCGTGGCGCCGGTGACGCTGCCGAAGCCTGTCGAACCCTGGCCGCTGCTGTGGACCTTGTTGACCTGGTGGATGAGCTGGGCCGCAAAATCATCCAGCGTGCCGATGGTCCGGTTGATCATCGATTCCCGAAGGTCGATCAGGGCGCCCAGCTCACCGGAGCCGGCCTTGAGCGCCGTGCCATCGGCGGCAACGATCACGTTGTGCTGAAGCACGCCGCCGACGGATTTGGCTTCCACCTCGATGCCCCGGCTCTTGCCGTTGAGCATGATCGGCGTGGAGCCGACGTAAATATCCACGACGCCCGAGTTCTGCTCCGTCACGGAAATGTCGAGATACTTCGACAGCTCGCCGAGCAACTGGTCCCGCTTGTCGCGCAGGCCGTGCGCCCCGCCCGCGCCGCCTTCGGTCTGGGTGATCTGCTTGTTGAGCGCCTCGATCTGCGTCAGCATTTCATTGGTGGCGGCGGTCGTGTTGCGGATTCGGCCGTCGAGCTGCGCCCGCAGGTCGGCCAGCCCCGAACGCAGTTCCTGCACGAACGACACCAGCGTTTCGCCGCGCTGGATCACCAGCGATCGCAGCGAGGAATCGAGCGGCTGATTGGTGAGGTCGCCGAAGGCGTTGAAGAAGTCGTTGAGGTGGGTGGAAAGATCGATGCCGGTGAGTTCGTTCTGAAGCGCCTCGATCTGGCCGATCATTTCCTGCCGGATGAGCGAGCCGGCCTGGTCGGCCACGGCGCCGCGGATGCGGGAGGCCAGGGCCTCATCGGTGCGGCGGATGATCTGTTCCAGTTGCACGCCGCGGCCGATGAAGTTGCCGGTGCTGATCTCGTTCACGCCCGCCGGAACCAGCACCAGCTCCTGCCTGCTGTAGCCGCGCGTGGCGACGTTGGCCAGGTTGTTGCCGGCCAGCTCGATCGCCGTCTGCGCGGTGAGCAGTCCGCTGCGGCCGATTTGTAATGCGCTGGTGAGTCCCATGAATAAGTTTCGAGTTTCGAGTTTCGAGTTCCGAGTTCCGAGTTCAAAGTTCTGAGTTGGAGTTCGTGTCGGTCCGTGTGTCGGCTTGATGCCTTTCAACTCGGAACTCGGAACCGTTTCATCCCGTCGCCGAGAACGTGCTCACGGCCATCGCCATGCGGGGCGGCGTTCCCTTTTTGCCGTAGGTGCTGATGCCGGTGATCGCGCCGCTGATCGATTGCACGATGCCGTGCATGTGTGAAAGCAGCGTTTCCGAAGCCCGGCGAAGCATGCCGCCTTCGCGCTGCACCGCCTCCATCCGTTCCCTAAGCGTCGTTCGCAGCACCAGCAGCCGGCCGCGCGCCGGCTCAGGCAGTCGATTCGCCAGTTCACCCAGCAGCATCGGTTGCGTCGCGGTCGGGTCGAGACATTGCGTCAGCTGCGCCACGTAAGTCAGCCGTTGCTTTTCGAGTTCCGCGATGGCCTGGAGTTCGGTGTTTTCCTGTCGTGTGCAGGCGGCGACCGCTTCGTGATCCGCCTTGCGGAAGGCTTCCACCTTCAGCTTGATCACCGTCAGCAGCTTCTCGTGCAGGGCGATCTGCCGTTGCACGGTCTCCTCGAGTTTGGCGATCCACTTGTCCATGTCGCTTATCCCTGTTGATCCACACGGTTCGTCTGCGGCCATGTCGCTTCACCGCTTACGGTCCTGGCCGATCTGGACATCCTTCGATACACCGCATCGGCGATGCTGAAGTTGCTTCGCGCCGAGATGCGGTCGGCGATCACGGTGTCCAGATGCTCCTGAAAGATCGTCTCACCCTGGCCGCCGTGAAACATTCCGTTCCTGAACGGGCTCTCGCGCATCTGCGCCATCAGCGGCTTGATGAAGGCCACGGCCACAAGCTGATTCGCGGCGTTTCGCAGCTCTTCCTTTTCACCGGCCGCATCGGGCTGGCGATCGAAGCTGACCCGCATCAATTCGGTGAACCTGCCGCGATCGACCGGCTGCGAAGCCTGCTGCCTCATGACCGTGGACCGCATCGGGTTGGTGGCATCCGTGGTGATCATTCGATGATCAGCTGCGCGTGCAGCTTTCCGCTCCGGTGAATTTCCCTGATGATGGCGATGCGGTCGGGGGCATCGACCTTGAGCTGGTTGAACACCTTGATCAGGTCCGCCAGCCTGGCGCCGCCGCGGTTGTCGGGATCGATGCCGATGGTGTGCCGCCGCTCGGCGATCGGGGCGTCAGGCGTGGCGACCGGCTCGGGCGTGATCATGTTGATGCTCAGCCCGCGATGCGTGACGCCCACCGGGGAAATCTGCACATCGTGGCTGAAGACGATCGTGCCGGTCTTCTCGTTCACCACCACGCGGGCGCCGGTGTTGATCATCTGCGGATCAACATATGTCTGAAGCACGCTGCTGATGAACGGCGTCGAGTCGCTCCGCTCATGCCGGGGCACATCCACCACCACGTTCTTCTGATCGATCGCCTTGGCGATGTTGGGGCCGTCCGGCGAGAGGTAGCCGTTGATCAGGTTCGCCAGGTTGTTCGCCATCGGCAGCGTGGCGACCGAATCATTGAGCACCAGGGTGATCCGGCCGGCCGGATCGAGGTACTGCACGAAAATGTCCTTCGTGAGCTGCGCCCCTTTGCGGATCACGCCGACGGTGGGAATGTTCCTGTCTTCAATGACGATCGCCCCTTCGGCGAAGGCGAAAATCGGCGAGTTCTTCTGCGGCCCGATCAGCGGACACAGAAACAGCCGCCCGCCTTCGAGGCTCTTGGCGGCGATCGCGCTGACATGCACATCCACCTGGTCGCCTTCACGAACCCCCGACGCCGGCAGCGACACGCTGATGGTGACCAGGGCGACGTTCCTGGCGTCCTTGAGTTCCGCGGCGACGGCCATCGGATCGTTGAGCTGTTGAATGACCGAAGCGAGACCTCGCATCGCGCTGGCGGACTTGCCGCCGTCGCCCGTGCCTTTGAGACCGACGATGATGCCCATGCCCACCAGCTTGTTGGCCTCGGCGCCCTTGATGCGGACCAGGTCCTGCACCTGCACCGCATTGACGTGCAGGACCTGCGCCAGCAGCGCAAGAACTGCGGCAAGAGGGGCGATCAGGCGCTGGATGGTGCGGGTTTTTCGCATGAAAATCATCTCGATCCGGGAATGAAACAACCGGCGTGCCGGAACGGGGCGATGCGGCGCGGGCCTGAATCAAAAGGCGAAAAGCCCTTCGAGAATCTGCGTGACGACGCCTTTCTTCGTGGCGTCGCGGATTTCGCCTTCGTGGTTCTTGACCAGGCGCAGATCGCTGAGGTTGGTCGAGAGCACCGAGTTGTCGCCGGCCACATCCTCGCTGCGGCAGGTGCCGGTGAGGACGATGGTGGTGCTCTCCTTGTCGGTCTGCATGTGCTTGCGGGCCTCGACGACGAGCAGGCCGTTGGGCTTGACATCGATGATCTTCGCGGTCAGGCGGGTGGTGAAGGTGTCCTTTCGTTTGAAGGCGCCGTCGCCGCTGAACTCCTTCTTGAAGTCGATGGCGACCTTCGGCTTGCCGCGCGACATGTTGCTGGCGCCAAGCTGGCCGTTGAGGATGTCCTCAAGCTGGAACTTGGGGAACGCATCGATGCCGCCGTCGAGCTTCGTTTCCTTTTCCGTTTCCAGCGATGACTTGCTGTCGTTTTCGGATGATTCGCGCACGATGATGGTGATCAGGTCGTGCACCGCGAAGGTGCGGGGTTCGGGCAGGGCGACGGCGGTGAAGCTGACGCGGGCGATCGCCGGGGAGAGGCGGTCAACGATGTCGGTTCGCCGCGCGATGGTCTGCGGCGTCGCCCGCTGAGACGAGGCTTCCACATAGAGCGAGGAACTCTGGCCCGGTGCGTCGCAGGCCAGCGATGCAAGGAGCAGTGCGGCGAGACGGGAGGTGTGTCGGGTCATCATCGGCTTCCTTGGGTGACAGTGAAAAAGGCGCATTTTCCGCTGTAAAACTGGTCATTTTCCAGGGGTGTCGGCATCGATGAGCATGGCGGTGCGGGCGCCGATGACGCGAACGGTGATCAGTTCGCGCGATCGTTCGTTGCGGACCTGGATCGTCTGGCCTTCGCCGCCATCCTCCAGTGCGCGGGCATAGGTCTGCACGATCAGGCCGCCGATGACAGCCTGCACGCGAACGAGTTCGTTGCGCTGGATCAGCAGCGTCGGCCGAATCTGATCCTTGAGCACGAGGGCACCTTCCCGCAGCGAAGCGTTGGCATGGAGGCCGATCGCATCATCGAGCTTCGTGAGCAGGTTCGGTTCCAGGCGATCGAGAAAGACCTCGCTGATGCGCAGGTCGTCGAATGTGAGCTTCTCTCCCTTGCCGATCGCCTTTGCCGCGACGACGGCCAGATGACGCCGGGCGACATCGATGGTGATGCGCTGCGAATCGATCAGTTTGTCGCCGCGGAACCGCTGAATGTTCACCGGCACGCGGCCGAGGTTGGAGCTGGCGGCGGTGGTGAAGATGAATTTGTCTTCAACCGCAGTGGTGTTGAGAACAGCAGCATCACGATCGGCGAAGATGATGCGAAGCGACTGGCCCGCGCTGCCGTGCATCCCGCGCATCCAGTCGATCAGCCGGTCACGAACGGTGTGTCGCCCCTCGGCGGCCACTTCGTCGGTGGGGTTGGAAAGGATCGGCGAAGCCGGGGCGATGGCCGGCTCTCTGGGTGAGTTGGGCCTTGCATCCGAAGCTGAAACAGCCTTGGAAATCAGGCATTTTTCAAAGCCCTTGAGTGACACGCGGGCCCAGTTGACGCCTGCCTTGCGAAGGCTGTCGCGCAGTCCATCCTGGGTGAGCGTCAGTGAAGACTGCGATTCATCGAGCGTGGCCACGACCTTGTCCGCCAGGGCCAGGGCGATGTCGCCATCGAGGATCGCCACATCCTTCAAGGCGATGTTCGCGTTCGTGGCGGTCGCCTTGGCGCGAAGCTGAATCGTGTCGGCGCGAAGCGGCAGGGCGATCGCGCCGATGAGGGCGACGATGAAGATGTTCGCTTCCATGCGTTTCATGGCGGGGTTCCCGCAGGCGATTCATTCGCCTGCTTTCATGGCGGCTCAGGCGCGGCGGAGATTGCTGATGACCTGAAGCGCCTGGTCCGCCGCCTGGATGGTCTGGCTGTTGAGCTCGAAGGCGCGCTGGGTCTTGATGAGGGAGACCAGTTCCTTCACCGGATCGACGTTCGATGATTCGAGGTATTTGTGCAGGATGGAGCCGAAGTTCGCCTCGTTGGGGTTGCCGACGATGGGCGGGCCGGAGGCTTCGTTTTCGAGGAGCATGTTGCCGCCGATGGGGGTGAGTCCTGCGGGATTGACGAATGTCGCAAGCTGAAGCTGTCCGAATTCGACGCGCTCGACGGCGCCGGGCAGCAGGCCGGTGATGCGGCCGTCTTCGGAGATGCCGATGTCGAAGGCTTCGGGATCGATCTCGATTTCAGGATTGGTCAGCATCGCTCCCGAGCTGTTGCCCAGCACCATCTGCCCGTCGCGGTTGACGAAGAAGTTGCCCGCGCGGGTGTAGGCGACGCCGTTGCCGGTGTCATCGGCGACGCGGACCTGGAAGAATCCCTTGCCTCTGATCATGACATCGAAGTCGCCTTCGGTGCTGACCGGGTCGCCTTGCGTCTGGTTGAACTGGGTGTTGCTGATGCGTGTGCCCAGGCCGACGAAAAGTCCCGCCGGCGTGCGATCGCCCTGCGCGTTCTCGACGCCGGGCTGTTCCTTGGCGGTGTAGAGCAGGTCTTCGAAGTTGGCGCGCAGGCCCTTGAAGCCGGTGGTGTTCACGTTGGCGATGTTGTTGGCGATGATGTCGATCTCGCGCGAGAGCGAGCTGAGCCCGGTCGCGGCGGAGTGGAGTGCGGTGACGGCCATGAGTCGGTGTCCTTGCGGTCAGGTGCGTTGCATGGAAGGAGGGTGAGGCGATGAGATCAGCGTCCGTTTCAACCTGCCACACGCCCCAGCGAATTCACCGCGCGTTCCATCAGCGTGTCGTGGTACTTGATGAGGTTGCTGTTGTATTGGATGGCGGTGGTGGTCTCCATCATGCCCAGCAGCTCGCGGATGGGATCGACCGCGCTGGCTTCGACAAAGCCCGGTCGGACGCGGCCGTTGACCGGCGTCACGCGGCCATCGCCGCCGCCGGTCTGCTTGAACAGGTTGTGGCCATCCTTGATCAACCGCTCGCGGTTCTGCATCGCCACCACCTGAATGCGGGCGACTTCCGCATTGTTCTGCTGCACGCGCCCATCGGGATCGATCACCGCAGGCTGATCATCATCGAGTTGAATCGGCTGATTGGTTTCGTCAAGCACCTTGAAGCCGCCGGCGGATGTGACGAGAAACCCCTCGGCATTTCGCGTGAAGCGGCCGTCGCGCGTCAGGCGAACCTCGCTGTGCCCCGTTGAAGCATTGGTGCGCTGCACGGCGAAGAACGTGTCGGGCGATTCCAGGGCCAGATCGAGCGGATTGGAGGTTTTCTCCAGTGATCCAGGCTCAAAACTGATGGTCTGCGGTCCCGCGAAGACGCCGCCGCCCAGTTCATCCATCATCGGATGGCGATATTGGAAAGGGTGGTTGTCTTCGATCGATTCGGCATCGCGTTGGGTCATGACGGCCAGGTCGCGCTTGAAGCCGACGGTGGACGCATTGGCCAGGTTGTTGGCGATGATGTCCTGACGATACAGGTTCGTCATGAGTCCCGAGGCGGAGACGTAAAGGCCGTGGTTCATCGGTTCACCTCCGTGCAAACCGATGAGGATCGGCGAGCCTGATGCTGTACGACCGCATCCTTGCAGCCGTGGACCGAGGCATCACGGGCATCGCTCGACGCGATCCGGCCTGAACCCTCCGAGGCATCCGCGAAGCGCCGGGCATCATCGTGCCCGCGTCCGGCAAGGTCCGCCGCTTCAAACCGATGCGCCGCCTCTGCCAGCCGTGCGAGTCGCAGCAGCGCCCGGCCAAGGTTGGCGTCAGCGGATTGACGGACCACATCCATGATTTTTCTCGCGTTCACGCTTGGGCACTCCATCGCCGTTGCGGGTCCGCACGAAACAAGGGTGCGGACTCCGCGGATCACCAAGGCAACGGGGATGCCAGGGAACAATCGGGGGCGATGGTCCGGGCAGGCGGCGAGGACTTGCGTGCTTTGCCGTGAAATGAAGCGACGCGGGGATGCGAACGCATGGCGTGGCCGGCTGCGCGGCAGCGCAAGAGTTGCGTCATCGCGCAGAGGCTGCGCGGCAGCCGCGATGTGACACATCGCGGACGTCACCGGCCTGAAGGGGCGCGAGGCGGCGCGGCGGATGGACGACCTCTTTCCTGAGCTCCACTTTGTCCTGCGTTCCACGATTTTCGAGGTCGTTAATCAACCTCGCGATTTTCGCTCCTTCAGGCTGCTCACGTCCGCGACGTGTTACGTCGCGGCTCGCGCTGCTATCGTGTGTCGCCCGTTCCCTGGAGACTTCATGTGAGCTTTGCACACGATCACAACAAACGCGCCTGGGATGAACGCGCCAGGCGAGGCCAGGTGTTTGCCCGTCCCGCTTCCGAAGAGGACATCGGCAAGCTCGCCCCGAAACTGGCGACCAGCGTCTGGCTCGACGGCGGGGTGGTGAACAAGCGCGTGCTTTGTCTGGCGGCAGGCGGCGGAAGGCAGGCGATTCAGTACGCCCAGGCCGGGGCGATCGTCACCGTCGTCGATATCAGCCCGGCCATGCTCGAACTGGATCGCAAAGTCGCCGCGGATCGCGGCCTGAATGTCCGCATCGTCGAGGCCTCGATGGATGATCTTTCCGAGCTGGGCGACGCCACGTTCGACATCGTGATCCAGCCGGTGAGCACCTGCTACATCCCCGACATCCGCAAGTGCTACCGCGAAGTGGCCCGCGTGCTGACGGCGGGCGGCGTCTATTCAAGCCAGCACAAGCAGCCCGCGAGTCTTCAGACGAGCGTTGCGCTTTCACCCGGCGGACGCGGGTACGAACTTCAGGAGATTTACTACAGGGCCACGCCGCTGCCCGAGGTGATCGGTTCGATCCATCGAGAGGCGGGGACGATCGAATACCTGCACCGCTGGGAGCAGCTCATCGGCGAGATGTGCCGCGCCGGTTTCGTGATCGAGGACCTGACGGAGCCGAGCCACGCGGATGACAAGGCGGAGCCGGGACAGTTTGGCCATCGCAGTCGTTATGTGCCGCCTTACGTGCTGATCAAGGCGCGGCGAACAGGCGCACCGGTGAAGAAGAAGGGACTGCGATTATGGACGCCCCGGTGAGGCGGGTGACGGTCACAAATCCGAGCCGCGACTCAACGAGTCGCGGACGTGAACAACCTGAAGGGGTGCGAGGCGGCGCGGCGGATGAACGACCTCTTTTCTGCGTCCCATTCCGTCCTGTATTCCACGATTTTCGAGAGCTTTCATCAACCGCGCGATTTTCGCTCCTTCAGGCTGTTCGCATCCGCGACTCGTTGAGTCGCGGCTCTTGGAAACCCTCACTCGCTCCTGGCCGGTTCGGCGATCAGTCGCGTGAGCGTTTCGGGATGCAGCGTGAACCACTTGTCGTTGCACATCGCCAGCGCGGGCTGATCCTTGAAGCCGATGTAAACCGTGTGCTTTTGGCCGGTGCGGGTGAGCAGTTCGAGCGTGGTGGCGGCGTCGCTGATCGCCGCCGCTTCGGGTTTTTCGACATATCGCCAGACGCGCAGGGGCATCAGCGAGTCGAACAGTTTCGCCGCCACCGCCGCGGTCACCTGCACCGTGGTGAGCGGTTTGCCATCGGGGCCAAGGGCCTGGTAGCGGCTCAGGTCGTCCTTGCCGATGGTCCATGACCTGGCGTCCTTGCGGGCCACGGTCACCTGAACCAGATCGCCCGGCGTCAGGGCCAGCACCGTGCGCGGGCGGTACTCGCCATCGAGCAGCAGCCTCATCTGTTCGCTGAGCAGAAACTGCCCATCCACACCGGCCACCGAAGCATGACGATCGGCCAGATCGCAGGTGATGACGATCGGCGCACGGCCCCTGAACTCGATGGCCAGTTCACTGCGGCTCTCGCCCATCGGCTTGGACTGGGCGAGCCAGGTCTCGGCGCGAAGGACGGCGATCTGCCTGATGAGATAGTCGAGCATGTCGCGCTCGAACTGCTCGGCTCCCACCATCTGCCATTGCGGTCTTGCACTGGGATCGACCGAAGGCACGAACTGATGAAACCGGTAGCTCATGCCGTCGCTGCGTTTGATCGTCACCTTCTCGATGGCTTCGGGCTTGACATCGATGATCTGCCGGTCGCGCAGCTTGATCGCCGGATCGAGCAGGGGTTGAATCGATGCGGTGGGGATCAGGTATCCGGTCTGTTCCCTGTTGCGCAGCACCAGGGTGAAAGGGGTGTCGTCCCCTTGTGGGACCGCGCCTTCCGGCGGCGCAAAGAGCGTGAGCGTGTCCTGCGTTTCCGGGCCGATCTTCGAGGAGATGTCGATCACCGCCATCGGATTCGCGGGGTGGGTGGGCAAGGGCTGGTAGTACTTGGCGGAGGCGTTGACGATCGCATCGATGAGTTGTTTGACGGCTTCCTGATCAGGCCGAAAGGGCGGGGCGGGCCTGTCCGCTTCCGCCGCGAAGCTCCAGCCGGCGGTCGTGGTTCGTTGCAGATGCACCGCAGGTTGATCGGTCTGGCTGATCTTCAGTTCGGAGACGCCGGCGGTCTTGATCAGCGTGATGCGGGGATCGCGGAGATCATCGGCCTGGATGGCGAGGATGCGGGCGCGGGTGTCGCGGGTGATGGTGAAGACGACGGGGCTGGGTTCATCGCCCAGCGACCAGCTTGCGTGATACGACTGTGCGGACGGGTCGGCCGGCCCGCCGATGCGTAGCGTGCGCCGGCGCGGCTCTAGGGTCGTGGTGTGAATGGTCAGCTCAATCGCGGGCCGGTCCAGGCCAAATGTCGCCAAACTGGAGGCTTTGTCATCGACGAAGCGGCCGACCGACATGTTCTGCATGGCGCCAAGAATCGCGGCGGGAGCCCGGGGGGCGACGCGATCGCTCAGCGGCGGAGCGAAAGTCCAGTTGCCTTGCGTCTTGGCGAGTTCGAGGGATCGTTCATCGGTCTTGAGCGCGATGCGATCGGTCTGATCATCCCTGGGCACATCGAGCGTCCGCTGCCGCCAGTCGGCGATGCGCTCGTTGAGCAGGATCAGGTGGAGCGTGTTGTTGACGACGTAAACCGAAGGATCATCGTTGATGCGAACGTAGCCGCGCGAACCGGTGACGCCGGCGCCCAGATGAATGGTCTGATCGAAAGGCTTGGTCTTGACGATGGGTTTGCCCGTGTCGCGGTCGATCCGGGCGTCGCGGTATTCACCGGTGATGCGAACCGAGGCGCGGGGCTTGACGAGATCGGTCTCGGCGAGCGTCGGCTTGCCGGGCGTGTCAGGGGTGAACTTCTCGACGTACCGCAGCGTGGCGGCATCGCGGACCAGCCCGGCCTGAACGCGAACGGTGTTGAGCGGATACGCCACCGGCGAGGTCTGCGACCAGCGGTCGCCATCGTCGCGTTTCATCGTCGCCCGCTGGCCATCGGCCCAGTGAAGTTCGACGGTCCTGGCGCCGTCCGGGAAAAGCTCTTCGGGGATGAAGACGGGGTTCTCCAGCCCTGGTGCGTTGGCATCCGTCGGATCGGTGATGATTTCGCGGTTCTTCTCGACGAAAATGAAGTACGCACCGATGCCGATGAGCATGGCCAGCAGAAAGAGCGTGGTCTTGATGTTCATGGTGAAACTCAGCCTTGGTTGCCGTGGGAAGGCTCAGTGTTCAGGATAGCGGAATCAGACCTTGCCGTCCGCCGTGCCCGTCATTCATTTGGCGCCGCAGGGCACGGCGAACCTGCCGGGGAACTTCGCCAGTTCCGCATCGAGCACGCTGCGGTAATGCGCCAGGCGATGGTCGGCGTCATCGAGCGGGCCGCCGAAACTGCGGTTGGGATCATTATAGATGAGCCGAATGGGAATCTCGACGATGCGCAGCTCCGCCGCCGCCGCCTGCACCCAGAATTGCAGCGGGAATGCGTAGCCCGGTTCGTTGATCGAGAGCTTGCGCAGGGCGCTGACGCGATACGCCTTGTAGCCGCAGAACGAATCGGTCAGCGAAAGGCAGAGCGTCTGGTTGAGCTGCGCGGTGATGGCGGCGTTGATGGCGCGGCGGTCGGCGGGGGGATTGTTGCTTCCATTGCCGTTGTTGCCGTCTGCCGTCGCATTCGAGGTTGCATTCAGATACCGGCTGCCGCTGATGACATCGGCATCATCCCTGTCAATCGCCGCGAAGAAATCGGGCAGGCTCGCCGGCTCGTGCTGCTCATCGCAGTCCATCGTGATCAGCCAGTCGTACTTGCACGTGGCGCACGAGGCCCAGCGAAACGCATCGATCAGCGACCGGCCGTAGCCGCGGTTCTTCGCATGACGAATCACGTCCACCGGCTGCTGAGCCAGCAGCACCGGCGTCTGATCCGAGGAGCCGTCATCAATCACCAGAATCTCCTTCGCATACTTGCGAACCTCCGTCAGCACGCGCGCGACATACTTCTCTTCATTGAAAACCGGAATGGCGATGAGCGTTCGCATGGGTGGTCCCGTAGCGTGGTGGCGTGCTTTGTGTTCCATGCGGATCGTAGGAGGGATGCGCGGAATCATCAATGAGGACAAGGGACAGGAGCAGTGGCAGGAGCAGGAGCAGAGGATTCATAGCCGCAGCGTCCTCGCTGCGCGTCTGCGGGACAGGAGCAGAGGCAGTGGCAGGAGCAGTGGATTCATAGCCGCAGCGTCCTCGCTGCGCGTCTGCGGAACGGGAAAACGCAACGGGCAAAAGGCGATTGGCTATTATTTATTGGTGATTGCTTATTTCTTATTTGAAGGCACGATGCGGTGGCGAAGACTGCTCCCCCAATAAGCAATCACCAATAAATAATAGCCAATCGCCTTTGTTCGCTTGATTGTCCCCTGTTTCCTGTATCCTACTTATTCCGTCCCCGCCTTACATGGAGTATTCGATGATGCGCATCATGATCACCGCACTGCTGACACTGACGCTGCTGGCCGGCTGCAAGAAGAATCCGCCGGCCGACTGGTCCGCGCCGCTTGGGGCTGCGGCGATGCAGGAGGACCGCTGCACGGCACAGGCGGGCGATGAGGCCGCCTACGATCAGACCGGCAGCGCGGGTTCCGCGGCCCGGCTGATCAACGATCGGCAGATCACCGGCGCGATCGAAGCGGCCGCGACGAAGCTGATCGCCGACGGCAAGACCGCCAAGCTGGCCGACCTGCACGCCGGCCTCAAGACTGATGTATGCCTGGTCGGTCTCGCCAAGCCGCAGGAGGCGAAGCTGACCGCCGCCGAGATTTATGACCGGTGCGCTCCGGGCGTGCTCGTTTTTTCGGGCATCTACAAGTGCAACAAATGCACCAACTGGCACGCGGCCCCGGCCAGCGGCTTCGTCATCAGTGAGGATGGCGTTGCGGTGACGAATTATCACGTGGTCGAGAAGGCGACCAACGAAACCTTCGTCGCCATGACCTTCGATGGCAAGGTTTATCCCGTCAAGGAAATCCTCGCGGCCAGCAAGACGAATGACCTGGCCATCGTGCGGCTCGACCTGCCCAAGGATGTGAAGCTCAAGGCTCTGCCCGTCGCCCTCTCGGCCGCCATCGGTTCGCCGGTCACGCTCATCAGCCATCCCGATCGCCGGTTCTACACCCTCACCACCGGCATCGTCTCCCGTTACCACACCGCCAGCCGAAACAACGACCCGATGAATCTGGTCACCATCACCGCCGACTACGCCCGCGGCTCCAGCGGCGCCCCGGTGCTCAACGAACAGGGGCAGGTCGTCGCCATCGTCGCCTCCACCCAGTCCGTTTACTACAACACCGAAGGCGGCAAGCAGGAAAACCTCCAGATGGTCTTCAAGCAGTGCATCCCGTCGGGCAGCCTGATGAAGATGATTGTGGGGAAGTGAGAGGGAAAAGTTCCGAGTTCCGGGTTCCGAGTTGAAAGGCAAGGGGGAAGAGGAAGGCATTGAGGCACGGAGGCACGAAGGGGGAATGAAAAATGGCCATTGCAAAATGCAAATTGCGGAATGGCGCACCCCTCGCGCCACACGATGCAACCTCTTCATTCTCTTCATTTTGCATTTTGCAATGGCCATTTTGCATTCGTCCTCTCCGTGCCTCCGTGCCTTCCTTTCTTCCCCCTTGCCTTTCAACTCGGAACTCGGAACTCGAAACTCGGAACTTTCCCCCCTCCGTGCCTTCGTGCCTTCCCCTATTTACTCTCAATCACCTCAATCCGAAGTCGTCCGATCAGAGGCACAAGCTGCATCATGTCGTTGGCGGCTCCGTCGTGCATGGCGCTGACGCTGAGGGTGATGTGGGCGGCGTCGAAGTGAGGATCGGCGAGCGTGGCGTCGAGGTCGAGCCAGTGGCCGCCCAGTTTCTCGTCGCGGACCCAGACCTGCGACCACATGTGATAGCCGAAGACGTTTTTTTCACCGGCGAACCGGTCGATGTAGATCAGCCCGCTCACCGCCCGGCTGGGCAGGCCCGCCGCCCGCAGCATCGCCGCCAGCAGCACCGCATGTTCGGTGCAGTCGCCTTGCCTGGTCCGCGCCACTTCGCTGGCGAAGGCGAAGCCGACGGACAAATCCTTCTTGCGGATGTAGCGGAAGACATAGGCCCGCAGCGCCTCCGCCTTCTCGCGGTCGGTCAGTTTTTCATCCTTGCCTTTGAGCGCAGCCGTCACCAGTTCCTTGATCTTTTCATCATCGCTGTTGAGCGCGGCGCTGGCCGTGCGATGCTCCTTTTGGGGCAGATCATCGCCCGGTGACACGGGTGATGCGACATCCACCACGATGCGGACCTTCCTGTCATCGCCCGCCACCACGCGCTGGAAGCCGACCCTGGGAAACTGCGGCAGCGCCAGTTCGTTGTTGTCCTTGTCCTGTTCGGTCGGCTTCAAGGTCAGCTCGTAAACCGCCGATTTTAGCTTGCGCGGATTGCGGATCGGCTGCTTCATGGGAATGAGCGTGGAAGCCAGCAGTTCCGGCGGATCGACCTGCGCCATGGCCAGGTCCTTGTCCGCCAGCAGGGTGGTGATGGAGAACCCCGGCATCGGCGCGAGCGTCATCTTCAGCATCCTGCCGACGCCGTCGATGTGCTGCCTGCTGGTGATGCCCGGCAGGTTGCTGAAGGTGGTCTGAGTCACCAGCGAAGGCACGGTCTTGCCCAGCACTTCAAGGTCTTCCGAGCCGGTGATCCTGATGCGGATCTCGAACGGCTTCAGATCGGTGGCGGGGTCGATGGTTTTGAATCGGATGTCGGTCTCGTTGTTCTTCAGCTTCTCCATGACGTACCGCCCGGCGGCGGCAGGGGGGAGCCATGTTTCTTCGGGCAGCGGCCAGGCGCTGCGCGTGGTCTGGCCCGAAGCCTTGGTCTCGCTGGTGATCCGGGATTCGGAAAAGGTGATGGTCTGAACCGTTTCGTGGGCGCCCATCTTCGTGGTCTGCACGATTCGCAGCGGCTTGCCTTGTTTGGTTTCGGTGAACTGCGATTTCGTCTCGATGACGATGGTCGCCTTGTCGCGGCGGAGGGAAAGTTTGGAATGGCTGATGGAGGTGATGGTCCGCTCGTCGGCACTGGACGCTTCGTGAAGCCAGCCGGAGGGTTTTCCCTCGATGAGCATGACATACCAGCGGTCGTGTCCGACGGCGGTATCCGTTTTCGGCTGGGCGTGCAGCGGGGTGACAAACCCTGTCAGGAGGATCGCCAGAAGGCGTATCACGGCGATGAGACGGGATGATTGTTGCATGTCCTGGCCCTTGTGAAGATCGTGATGAAACCTCGATGGTCAGCGTATCAATAACAGGGCGGGGGAAACCTCGCGAGCCTCGACTCTCATCCGATACAATAGCCTGCCATGAGTCCGGGTTCGCGGAAGTGGGTTTCGCCGATGGTGGAAGCATGTTCGATGATACGGTTCCCATGGCACGGAGACCTGCGATGCGACGAATGATCACAGCCATCGGTCTGCTGCTGGCGCTGGCGGGCGTTGCGGGGGCGTTTCAGACCGAGCGCGCCGCCAGGTTGATTTTCGAGGAACGCTACGGGCCTCAGTTCCGCAAGACGATCGCTTCGCGCACCACCGAGGATGACGGCGCGATGGCCATCGACCTTCTCACCGCGGCGCGGCTGACGAACGACAACCCCTTTCTGGTCGTCGAGCTTTGCGACAACGCCTTCGTGCTGGCCTCGCGCGATGCGAAGAGCCACGACATCGCCATCGAGGCGATGGACCTGGTGGCCGCCACCGTTCCCGACAAGGCTGCCGCCTCGCGTGAAAAGGTGGTGTCGTTTCTGCGGCGAACGCTGATGCTCGCCAAGGGTGAGGAGCGGCTGCCCGTGGCCACCCGCCTGGCGGGCGTGCTCATCAGGCAAGGCGATGAACTGGCCGCCGCCAGCGATTTCGGCGGCGCGGCACGCGCTTACGGGCTGGCATGGAAAATCGTGGAGGATGAAAAGGTGCCGGAGATGGCCGGGCTCAAGGAGAAGCTGGACGCCGCCGCCGCCCGTGAGAAGCTGGAGTCGCGCATCGAGACGGCCAATGTGAAGCTTGCCGGCGATCCGACGAACGCCGCCGCCAGCGCGGAACTGTTTCAGATTTACCTGGTCGAACTGGATCGCCCCACGCAGGCGATGCGCTATCTGGCGCTGGGCGGCAACGCCGCGGCCAGGCGTCTG
The DNA here is from genome assembly GCA_964649195.1 of uncultured Phycisphaeraceae bacterium. Taxonomy (GTDB): domain Bacteria; phylum Planctomycetota; class Phycisphaerae; order Phycisphaerales; family Phycisphaeraceae; genus JTS-RE9. The sequence goes on along the minus strand of CAZYPK010000015.1, from coordinate 15,668 downwards.
CTTCCGCTGGCCACGGGACCCATTGAAAATCTGACGGCGGCTCAGAGCATGGAGATTGCCGAGTGGTACGAGCTTTTGAGCCTGGAGGCCCCGGCGGGTTCCCGGTCGGCGATCATCAAGCGCAGCCGGGGGTTTTACGAACATTTCATGCTCATGCCCGATGCGGACAAGCTCCAGCAGGTCAAGGCTTCGCTGGCGATCAAGCGGCTGCGCGAGGCGTGGGTCCGCGCCAATCCGGAGGAGGCCAAATCGCTGGCGCCGGTCGATGATTCGGGCTGGGCGGATCTGCTGGCGGGCGTCGAGCCGATTCGCTACCGCATCAGCGGCAGATGGCGCCGCGCGGACAAGGGCTTTCAGGTGGCCTCTTCGGGCGAACCGGTGCGGATGATGCTGCCCGGCGTGGTGGGCGACAGTCACGAGTTCACGGCCAGGTTCACCCGCCTGGCCGGTGAAGGGGCGGTCGTCTTCATCCTGCCGGTGGCCGATCGGCATGTGCGGCTGGTGCTCTCCGGCTGGTCGGGCAAGGCCAGCGGTCTTTATTCGCTGGCCTCGGAAACCGTGGAACCTGAGTCGGGCGTCATCCGCAACGTCAGCACGGTCGTGCCCGGCACGCTCATGAACGATCAGGAGTATTCGCTGGCCGTCCGAACGATCATCAAGGGGCAGGAAGTCTCGCTGGTGATCGATCTCAACGGCGAACGATACATCGACTGGACCGGCCGTCGCAGCGATCTGAAACTCGATGACGCCTGGTCCCTGCGCGAAACGGGAACCTTCGGCATCGGTGCGCAGCAGGCCACGGTGCGGTTCAGCGAAGTCCGGCTGCGGTCGCTGCGCGGCGATGTGACGCTGCTGCCCAAGCCCGCGACGCTCGCCGAGCGCGGGGTGGTGATGCCTGCCGACGGGTTTGTCGATCTCACGGAAATCTGGGACCCGGCCAAGGATGTGTACGATGGCGCCTGGCTGCGCGAACTCGATGCACTGGTCGTCGATCGTCTTCGCCAAGGCACGCACAACCGCACCCGCATGCCCGTGCTGCCCGATGGCAACTACACGCTCCGCGCGAGCTTCACCTGCATCGAAAACAAGCGCAGCATCGGCGGCCCGCTGCTGTTTCTCCCGCTCAAAACCACCCGCGTCATGCTGGTCATGGGGGCGGGACAGCGCGGCAACCTCGCAGGCCTTTCCAACATCGGCGGCAAGGACGCGACCTCCAACGACACCACGATCCCCACCGACCTCTTCGAAGTCGGCAAGAAGCACCAGCTCGAAGCCCGCGTCGCCTTCAGCGAAGCCAACGTGCGCATCGAGGTCGATTTCGACGGCAAGAAACTCATTCGCTGGGAAGGTCCGCTCGACGCCCTCGCCGGTTCCGCCGACTGGCCCCTGGGCGATGGCAAATCGCCGGGCATCGGCATGCATCAAGCCGAGTTCGGCTTCGGGTCCGTCGAGCTGCGCATGGACAGCGGCAGCGGGCCGCTGGTGCGGCAGCCGCCCAAACCCGTGATCACCATCACCGATACCCGGCCTGTGGATGTTCTCAAGCTGATCGACACCCGCAAGCACGCCTACGCCGGGCCGTGGACGATGGAAGGGGGCAAGCTCAGCACCATGACCGCGACCAGTTCGACGATCATGCTGCCGATCGTTCCGCAAGGCAATTACGAATTCCGCGCCAAGTTCATGCGCTCGGGCGGCAGGCCGACGATCAACCTTTATCTGCCCGCCCCGGGCGGCGCCTTCGATCTGGCGCTGGGCGCCAACGATGGCCGCACCTGTTCGCTTTCGGTGGCGACGGCCAAGGGCGATGCGCCGACCAACGTGGTGTCCAACTCCAACGTCCGCATCGTCAACAGCACGCTCTATGCCGTGAGGGTGAAGGTCGAAACCAGGGGAGACAAGACGCACATCGCGGTCGAGCTCGATGGCAAGCCTTACCTCGAATGGCAGGGCAATCCTTCCAATGTTCGGTCGGAACTCTCATTGCCCGACGGCTTCAACCGCCGGGCGCCGGGCATCGTCGTCTCCAACCTCGTCGCCCGTTCCGGCGCGACCTTCACCGATCTGGAATTGAAGATGCTCACGGGCGGTTCGAGGAAGCTGGAGTGAAGGGCGGCGATCAGCCTGAGTTCGGGATAAGAGCCGCGACTCAACGAGTCGCGGACGTGAACAGCCTGGAAGGGTGGCCATCGCACCTTTTTCTTTCAGCCTCGATCAGTGCCCGATCGTTTTCGCATCCCGTGATCCGCTGCGCGAGGGTCACTCCATTCTTGTCGTTCACGTCCGCGACTCGTTGAGTCGCGGCTCACCCTCTTCCGATTCGCGCTTGTTCGGCTCATACGCCTCCACGATCCGCTGCACCAGGTTGTGCCGCACGATGTCGGCCTGTTCCAGCGTGACCATGGCGATGCCCTTGACGCGGCGGAGCCTTCGCGCCGCATCGATGAGGCCGCTCTGCCTGGGATCGGGCAGGTCGATCTGCGAGGTGTCGCCGGTGACGATCATCTTGCTGCCGTGGCCCAGGCGGGTGAGGAACATCATCATCTGGGCGCGGGTGGTGTTCTGGGCTTCGTCGAGGATGATCAGGGCGTCGTTGAGCGTTCGGCCGCGCATGAAGGCGAGGGGGATCACCTCGATCAGGTCGCAGGCCATGAAGCGTTGAATCTGCTCGAAGTCCATCATGTCGTGCAGGGCGTCGAGCAGGGGGCGGAGGTAGGGGTTGACCTTGGCCTGGAGGTCGCCGGGGAGGAAGCCGAGTTTTTCGCCCGCTTCGACGGCGGGGCGGACGAGGACAAGCTTTCGCACGGCGCCCCGCTTGAGCATGGCGGCGGCGGCGGCGACGGCGAGGTAGGTCTTGCCGGTGCCCGCGGGTCCGTTGCAGAAGGTGAGGTCGTGGTGGGCGATGGCGTCGAGGTAATGCCGCTGTCCTTCGGTGATGGCTGCGACGCGCCGGCCGCGCGAGTAAACATCAAGGCCGCCATCGTTGCCGGCGAACGAACCCCCGGGGGCGCCGGCGCCTCCGCTCCCCCCGTTGCCCCCGGCCTGCCCCGCCGAGCCGACGGGGTGCGCGCCGCCCATGATCATCGCCGGTGCGTAGCTGCGCCGGTTGGAGTTGGCGATGAGGTCCAGCAGTTGCTGTCGTTCGATGGTGCGATGCCTGCGCGCGGCGTCGCCCAGGGCTTCGAGCACGTTGGCGGCGCGGCCGACGGCGTTGCTCTCGCCGCTGAGCTTCAGATCGCCGTTGCGCGCGGTGATCGTCACACCCAGCGACTCGCGGATGATCTTCAGGTTTCGCTCGGCGGCCCCGACCAAAGCGATGCGCTCGTCACCGTCCGGCAGGCTGATCGTCAGTTCCAAGTGCGTTACACTCCTTGCGGCCCGGAACCCGGCTTCGCGGGGAAAGACGTTATTATAGCCTTGGATTCCCCCGGATTCCCCCCGGACTCCCCGCCGTTGCGCCGGAGGCGAAAAGTTGGTAGTGGCTCAGTTTGAATCCGGGTGGCTGGGGCTGAGTCCGCGAAGCCCCGGCCCGATGAAACAGCAAGGCGCCGGGGGCGTCGAAGACTCAGCCCCAGCCACCCGAACATTTCAAACTGAGCCACTGCCGAAAAGTTCAGCCATGTTTCGCTTAATTCTCATCCTGTCATTGTTCACCTCCACCGGCTGCGAAATGTTGCCAACCTATCCCTCGCGGGCGCATGATCTGGCGTTCATCGCGGCCGATGAACTGCCCGGCGGCGAGGTCGTTTCCCCCGAAGCGTCGGTGGCGCGATGGAAAGCCGACCCGTTCAGGCTGGCGGCGGATGTGACCCGTGCGGTGGAGCGGTCGGACTGGGGATTGCTTGAATTGAAGGGTGTTTCGGCGGTGACGACGGAGCCATCAAGCGTGCCGTTGCGAGCCGAAGCCTTGCTGCCGGATAACCGGGTGGCGGTGATTCATGCCTGGGTGATGGGCGGGGATGAAGTCGCTGTCGCGGTGATGATCGGGCGTTTCGGCGATCGCAAAACGCAGGAACATTTCCTCCAGGTTCTGGCCGACTCGCTGGCAGGCAAACCCCGGCCCAAACGCGGCGGGGGTTTTGAGTTGCCTTGAGCCATCCGCAGAGCGAAGCCGCAAGCGGCTGGGGGATCAGGTTGCAGACGCCCTAAAACGGGACAAGCCCGCAGTTGAGCTGGATCAGCTCCCCTGTGGGCTTGCTCGCGTTCGATCCGCCGCGTGGGCCGATCGCTTTCTCCGTACCTCCGCCCCGCGGCGATCCATCTCCTCTGAACCCATTGATCGGCTCAGATGCCTGATCACTTGATCGCCTCGCGCCTGTTACACACCCGAATCCGAATCGACTATTCTGAGCAGGTCGTCTTCACTCGTTCCCAGCGGAGTCTCATCATGCATCCATCATGGCCAGCCGGTTTTTTCCCGGTCATTGCGTTTTGCCTGTTGTTTCTTGCGGGCTGCGACACCGCGCCGCGCACCAGCGACAAGGATCTTCAGCATGTGGATTATCGGCAGCTCAAGGAATGGATCGCCGCCGCCACCGACAAGCGGCCCCTGGCGCTGGTCGATACCCGCAACCGGGCGCAGTACGAGGCGGGCCACCTGCCCGGCGCCATCAACATTCCGCTGGGCGAACTGCATGTGAGCGACAGCCGGTTCCGCAACGCGGACAAGATCGTCTGCTATCACGAAAGCTTCACCGGCCTGTACGCCGATCTGGCCGCGAAAAAGCTCATCGCCGGCGGCATCTACAACGTCTTCAGCTACGGCGGCGGTTATATGGATTGGAAGAAGCGGGAGGAGCGGGAGGAGCCATAAGAGCGGGAGGAGCGGGAGGAGCCATAAGAGCAGAAAGAGCGGTAAGAGCGAAAGAAGGGAAACACCTCTTACTCTTCATGCTCTTCCGGCTCTTTATGCTCCCCCGGCTTTTCATTTGCCCTGATCATATTGATCCGAAGCCAGCAGCTTCTCCAACTGCGAAGCATCGTCGGGTTTTACCTTGATGAGCCAGCCCTGGCCGTAGGGGTCCTTGTTGATCAGGCTTGGGTCATCGATGACCGCCTGGTTGATTTCGACGACCTCGCCATCGATGCCGCAGTAGATGTCGCTGGTGGCTTTGACCGACTCGATTTCACCCAGGGGCTGGCCGGCCTTGATGGGGCCGGACTGCTTTTTGATATCGACATAGGTGATGTCGGTCAGTTCATCGACGGCGAACTGGCTGATGCCGACGGCGACCAGATCGCCTTCGGGCTTGTGCCATTCGTGGGATTCGAGGTAGCGACGATCAGCGGGCGATGCCATGCGGGGACTCCGGGGGTCGGGGACCGGGGGGTGACAAGGTGGGATGATAGACGAGAATGAAGGGAAATCACAAATGACAGACTTCAAATCACAAACAAGCTCCAACGGAAGCAGAAGCAAGGCGGAAGCAAGGCGGAAATGAATGCAGGAAGTCTGACTCGGACTCATGGCTTATGCTTTGTCCTGGTTCGTATTGTTTGGCTTTGTTTGTGGTTTGGTGTTTGTGATTTGAGGTTTCCGGCTCCACCGGCTTGGGATTTGTGAATTGGAGCTTGTTTGTGATTTGCGATTTGGAGTTTGTGATTTTCCTACCACGGTTCGACCCAGATGCTGGCCGACTCGGTGGGGCAGACCTGCTCGCAGACGCCGCAGCCGATGCAGCCGTGGCGGACTTCGATGCAGCCGTGATGGTCGATGGCCAGGGCGTCGGACCCCATCGGGCATTGGGTGACGCAAAGCCGGCAGTCCTCGCCGGTGAGGGAGGTGGGTTCGTCGTAGATCGCGTACCCGCCGCCGCGCAGACAGCGGCTCTGATCGGTGATGGCGTAGCCCATCTGAATCTGATCGCGGCTGTCGAGCTTTCGCAGGGCCCCGGTCGGGCAGGCCTCCATGCAGGAGAGATCGGTGCAGACGACGCAGGGCGACTCGCGGGCGATCAGGTGAGGCAGGCCGCCGGCGGTGGATTCCTCCAATCGAATCGCCTGGGCGGGACAGGCCCGCACACAGTCGCCGCACCGGCTGCAAGTTTCGTTGAACCCTGGCGCGGGCAGCGCGCCTGGCGGCCGGAGGATGCGCAGCCCCGTCGAATCCCAGCCATGCCACTGGCCCGGATCGTAAGGCATGTAGGCGGGCTTGGGCGGCTCGACGTAGGCCGACACCTGCTGTGCGATTTTTTTGCCGGCCTCCTCGACCTTGTCCAGGCCTTGGAGGAAGAGTTGTCGGAAGAATGATCGCCGGCCCGGCGCGGGCTTTTTGCGACGTTTCTTCTTCTTGTCGTCGGAGTCGGCCATGAGGAGCAAGGAAAAGCAGGAAATCAGGAAAACATGAAAGCAGGAAATTTTAGGCGGGGTGCCGTTCGTGCAGGGGATGGCTTGCTGTTTCATCGGGCCGGGGCTTCGCGGACTCAGCCCCAGCCACCCCGGATTCGCCCGGATTCAAACTGAGCCACTACCCCATTTCATGTTTTCCTGATTTCCTGCTTTCATGTTGTTCATCGCCGCTCAATCCTTCTTGTCCGTCACTTCGCCGAACTCGATGCCGTTGCGTTCGAGCAGCGTGCCGATGGCCTGGTAGTAGCGGGCGATGGCGGTGTTGTAGGCGGCCATGGCCTGGATCTCCTGGATTTCCGCATTGGCCAGGGTCTCCTGGGCGCGCAGCATCAGGTCAACGAAGTCGGGGGTCAGTTCATCCTGCGCCAGCAGCACGCGCAAACGCTCGGCCGCGGCGCGGCGGGCCGACCGGGCGGCGCCGATGACTTCGTAGGACGTGTCCAGCGCCCGCATCGTGTCCTTCACATCCTTGACCACCTGCTGGGCGGTGCGGCGATAGTTGACCACCGTCGCCCTGCGCTCGAGACGGCGCTGTTCGAGCGCCGCTTCGGGGCCTCGGTTGCCGATGGGCATTTCAAAGTTCAGCCCGGCGATGTAATCGATGAACTTGCCATCCTCCAATGCCTCATAGGAGGAGCCGACGCTGCTGAGCCCCACGCCGTTGAAGCGGGTCGAAAGCGCCACATCAAGCTGCGGCAGCCGCTGGTTGTCCGCCACGCGCTCGCGGATCGAGGCATCCTTGATTTCCAGCAAAGCCCGGCGAAGCTCGGGCCGCTTCTGCAATGCCGTGCTCACCGAATCGAGCAGGCTGTAGGACATCGCCAGATCGGGCGGCGCTTCGAGCGGGTTGATCAGCGTTTCGGCGGAGAGGGGCAGATCGTTGTCGTAGATGAGTTGCTTGAGGGCGTCCGATGCTTCGCGGACCGCGGCGCGGGCGCGGATCAGATCAGCCCGGCGAAGCTCCTCGCGCGACAGGGCGTCGGTGTAGGCGTCGATGCGGGCGTCCTGAATCAGACGCTTCTCGATGATCTTTCGCAGGTCGATCGTCTTGTAGTAGAGGCGATGCTGCACGTAGAGCTGCTGGCGGGCGAAGACAAGCTGCCAGTAGGACTGCTCGACGTTGCCGACGACGGCGAGCATCTGGGCGCGAAGGTCTTCGACGGCGGACTCGCGGGCGGATTCGGAGAGCATGATCTGCGAGCGGGTCACATCGGAGCCGAAGTTTCGCAGCAGGGGCTGGGTGATGCCGACGAGCACATCGGAGTCGTAGTAGCTGTTGACGGCGAAGAAGGAAGGCGAGCGTTCGTTGCGGTTGAAGCCGGTGGAGACGGTCAGTTGTCCGCCGGTGGAGAGCAGTTTGCGGATGCCGGTTTCGAAGCCGATGGTCTGCTGCTGCACGGAGCCGAAGGCGTCGAGGCCGGCGGCCGGCGGGGGCTGCGGGGTGTCGAGGTATTGGAAGCTGAAGTTGGAGAAAATGGTGGCATCGAAGACCGCCTCGGCCTGCGTCACCTGCGTGTCGCTGATGGCGGGGATGATCTGGGCGAGCTTCACATCCAGGTTGTTCCGCACCGCCAGCTCGATGGCGCGTTGCAGCGTCATCGACACCGACTTCGTTTTGGTGTCACCCAGCAGATCGCGGCCGGTCTCCAGTTCGACCCCCTGATAGGAGGTCGGCCCGCCCAGCCGATCGGTCTGTTCCAGAAGCTTCTTTTCCACGAGGAATTTTTCGACCTGGCTGTCCGGTCGCGTCATCTCAATCACCGGGCCGGCGGCGATGGCTTCGCGGTAGGCCCGCTGGGAGAGGACAAGCTGCTCGTGCAGCTCCTGTTCGAGCGTGCGCGAAAGCGGGCCGGCGCATCCTGCGGCGAAGGTGAAGGCGATGAGGCATCCGGTGCCGATGAGGGTGAGCGTGTTTCGCATAGGTTTTTTGAAGATACGTGGCTGGGCGGTTTCCGTCAATGTCGGTCGTACATTGTACGTTCCTTGAAGCGGATGGAACGGCGTCCGATACCTCGCTAAGATGAGGGGGAATCGGGGGACAGGAAACAGGGGACAGGAGACATGCGTTTCACGCATCATCGATCATTGGTTCCTTGTCCCCTGTCTCCTGTTTCCTGTTCCCTGTTCTTTTGGAGTTTCCCATGCCTCGCCCGATGACCATTGTTGAAAAAATCCTCGCCGCCCACTCGGGCCGCGCTGATGTCACCCCCGGCGACAACGTCTGGGTCAACGTCGATATGCTCATGACCCACGATGTCTGCGGGCCGGGCACCATCGGCATCTTCAAGGAAAAGTTCGGCCCCAAGGCGAAGGTCTGGGACCCCGACCGCGTGGTGATCATCCCCGATCACTACATCTTCACCGCCGATGAAAAGTGCCATCGCAATGTGCAGATCCTCCGCGACTTCGTGAAGGAGCAGGGCCTCAAGTATTACTATGATCCTGATTTTCTGAACACCGCGGAAGGCTCCGGTTTTCCCAATCCCTACCGCGATCCGACCAAGACCAACTACAAGGGTGTCTGCCACAAGGCGCTGCCCGAGGAAGGGCACATCCGCCCCGGCGAGATTCTGCTGGGCACCGACAGCCACACCTGCACCGCCGGCGCTTTCGGGCAGTTTGCGACAGGCGTGGGCAACACCGATGCGGCCTTCGCGCTGGGCACGGGCAAGACATGGCTCAAGGTGCCGCCCACGATGAAGTTCGTCTTCCACGGCGAGATTCCCCCGTACCTCACCGCCAAGGACCTCATCCTCGCGGTCATCGGTGAAATCTCCGTCAGCGGCGCGACCTACAAATCGATGTACTTCACCGGTGAAGGCGTCAGGTCGCTCACCCTCGAAGACCGTATGACGCTGACCAACATGGCCATCGAAGCCGGCGGCAAGAACGGCGTCTGCGATGTCGATGAAAAAACCCTCGCCTATGTCAAGACTCGCTCCACGCGTCCTTCGTGGCATGTTTATGAAGAGGATGCCGGCGCCGAGTATGTGTTTGAACATCACTGGGACCTGGGCGCGATGGACCCGCTCGTCGCCAAGCCGCACAGTCCCGACAACAAGGACACGGCTCACAACTGCCGCGATGTGAAACTCGATCGGGCTTACATCGGCTCCTGCACCGGCGGCAAGATCACGGATATGATTTTCTCCGCGTCGATCCTGCAAGGAAAAACCGTGAAGATCCCCACCTTCGTCGTGCCCGGCTCGACGGAAGTGCATGCCGACATGTTGCGCCTGGGCATCACCGGCGAATCGAAGAAGCCCGGCGAGAAGTCGATCTACGAAATCCTGCAAGACGCCGGCTGCAACATCGGCGCCGCCAGTTGCGCCGCGTGTCTGGGCGGACCCAAGGACACCTTCGGCCGGCTCAACGAGCCGATCAAGTGCATCAGCACGACCAACCGCAACTTCCCCGGCCGCATGGGCCACAAGGAAGCGGGCGTCTATCTCGCCTCGCCGCTGACCGTCGCCGCCAGCGCGCTGACGGGTTACGTCACCGACCCGCGCGAATACGTCAGCGAGCCGATCGTGACGGGGACGGCGGGGGTGGTGTGAGACGTGCCGCCTTAGCCCCGCCCGGCAGGGCGCGGGCCCAAAGGCGCCCGATGAACATTTTGTTGACGGTTTGGCTCGTGTACCGAATGTGGTGCCAAGCCCGATGGCGAGGCTTGGCGAGCCGTCGGGGTATCGGCGCCGCGCACAGAATACCCCGACGGCTCGGCGGCCCTCGCCATCGGGCTTGACACCACGGCGGGTACATGAGCCGACGGTTTTAAGGAAGCGAACCTGATTAGAAAATCGAGTTTCTGTTCGTGAACAGGCCGCGAATCGAACGCCCCTTGGCCCGCGCCCTGCCGGGCGGGGCTTAGGTTCAACACAATCTGAATACAAGTTAGAGTGACGACCCATGCAACCCCAGGCCCTCATCATCCGCACCGCGGGCACCAACTGCGATCGTGAACTGGCCCATGCCTTCGAGCTGGCCGGGGCAGGCACGTTTTCGCTGCATCTCAATGAACTGATCGAGCGGCCCCATCTTCTCGAAAAGGCGGACCTCATCGGATTCCCCGGCGGGTTCAGCTATGGCGACGACATCGCCGCGGGCCGCATCTACGCCAACCGCCTGCGGCATCACCTCACCGAACCGCTCAAGGAAGCCATCAGGTGCAACGTGCCGATCATCGGCATCTGCAACGGGTTTCAGGTCCTCGCCAAACTCGGCCTGCTGCCCGATCCCGAAGCGGGCCGGCAGACCGCGACCCTCGCGGAAAACACCGGCGGCAGGTTCATCGACAAATGGGTGAGCCTCGTCGTGCCCGAACATGGCGTCTGCATCTGGACCAAGGACATCGACAAGCTCGACCTCCCCATCGCCCACGGCGAAGGCCGGTTCGTCCCCGAATCGGATGAACTGCTCCGCTTCTGGCAGACCAGCGGCCAGATCGCGTTTCGGTATGCCGTTGTCAGTTCCGAGTTCCGAGTTCCGAGTTCCGAGTTGGAAGACGCAGGAACCGGACACGATCTGAAAAACCCGGAATTCGGAACCCGAAACTCGGAACCCGAAATCCGAAACTCGGAACTCGGAACTCGGAACTCGGAACTTCCCTTCCCCGGCAACCCCAACGGCTCGATCGACGACATCGCCGGCATCTGCGACCCCACCGGCCTCGTCCTGGGCCTGATGCCCCACCCCGAACGCTTCACCCACGCCACGCACCACCCGCACTGGCCGCGCTGGTCGGCGGAGCAACTGGCCGCAACGCCTTCCGGCCTGCGCCTGTTTCAGAACGCGGTGGCGTTTGTGAACGCGAAGATCGCACGGAAGCGCGAAAGTGAAGCGGTGGGACAGGCGTGATGCTCGGATGCGTTTTGAGCCGGCTTCTCAAGGCATGACCGGTTCGCCGGGCTTGAACTGCTGGTGCCATTTCAGTTTCCACAGGTCGCGCAGTGTCACCTGCCGGGCGCTGCCGTCGATGAAGCTGACATTGATCGCCATCTTGTGGCGGTCGATGGTGAAGCGGTTCATGAAATAACCCTTGGCGTGGGTGTTGGGCGGCGTGTGGAAGTTGTTGGGCCACAGGTCCTGATCATCGGGCCAGGCGCCGACCCACTGCGAGTCGCCGAACACGGGGATGTTGGACGCGGCGGCATCCATCTGCCGGATGTACCCGCCCTGCACCATGTTGACATCGGTGGCGAACGCCCCGGTGGGCAGCAGCCAGAGGTTCATCCCGTAGCTGCCCTTTTTGTTGTCCATCCAGCCGCCGGTGGGTCCCCAGGCGCGGCGGGAATCGCCCGTGCCGTAGGAAGGAACGCTGCCGTCGGGACAGACGATCAACTCGTAATCCTGCTGCCAGTACGGCCCCAGTTTCCCGATCCAATACTTGCCTTCCTCATGCACGATGGGAAACATCCGTCCGCGATTCTCATCCGCATAGTTGACCACCGCCCATGCCATCTGCGCCACCTGCGTCGAACACTTGACCGTTCGGGCATGACGCCTGGCATCCTGAAGCGAAGGCTGAACGATCGAGATGAGCAGCACGATGATGCTGATCACCACGAGCAGTTCGATCAAGGTGAATCCGTCATCGCGGCGGTGATTCATGGCCAACCTCGCCAGAAGAAAAGACCCATCCTGTCAATCAACACCAAGGCGAACCGTCGTCTTTCCTTCTCAGCCGGGGGGACCGGGGGCCGGGTCCGGGCGCAGCCGATCATGCGATCCGTCGCTTGCGTCCGGCCAGACCCGCCGCGCCAAGCAGCAACAGCAGGCCGCTGGCCGGTTCAGGCACGACGATGTCGAAGCGGAACGTGCCCGCCACATATTTGTTGGCCGGTCCGCCATCGGGGGTTGCGGGGAACAGGCCCGCGGTGGCGATGAAGCGCGAGACGCCTTCGAACGTCAAGGCCCCGTAGCCGTCGAAGGTGGTCTTGGTTCCGGTGAACAGCCCCGTATTGCCCAAAGGATCGATGGCATTGAAGCCGAAGGCGACGATGGTGGCGTTGGTCTCGGGTCCGAGCAGTCCGTCGAAGCCGTTGAGGTAGTGGGATTCATCGATTTCAAGGAACCGGTTGCCGCCGATGAGCTCGCCTTGCGTGCCGGTGAAGGTGATCTGGGCGGCCAGGGTGCCGGTGTCGTCACCGAAGACGTTGGGTGTGCCGTTCTCATTGCGAATCCAGAGCTGCGCGGTCAGCGTGCCGCCGTTGATGCCGTCGCCGCCGCTGTCGAAGACGCCCAGGTGGGTGATCTTGATGCTTTTATTGACTTCGAAGTCCATGCCGACGGAACCGCCGAAGGCTTGCGCTCCGGTTGCACCGGCGGAAACGTCGTAGGCGATGTTGGTCGATGCGAAGTCGAAGGTGCCGGCGGCATAACGATTCAGCGGAGTCGCGGCATCCACCTGATTGGGAAACGCGAACGCATTGACCGGAGTCGTGAAGCGGTTCTGGGCGACGAACGTGAGCAGCCCGTCTCCGGTGTTGGTCGTCAGGCCCAGCGGCGCCGTTCCCTGGTTGCCGTTCCGGTTGGCGGCATCGAACCCGCCGCCGGTGATCAGCCCTTGAAAACCGACGGGCAGGATGATCGGCGTCACCAGTTCCTTGAAGCGGCTGCCGCCGACCAGAACGCCCGGATCGCCGGGGGTGAAGGTCAGCGTGGTCAGCGAGGTCTGCGTGGCACGGTTCCAGATTTGGGCGTTGAGCGTGGTGGTCAGGCCGTCGGAACCGTCATCGAAAACGCCCAGATGGGTGACGATCACGCTCTTGTCAACATCGAACGCCATGCCCAGGTTGCCGGCAAACGGCTGGTTCCCGAGCGTTCCGGCGGGCACTTCGTAGGCCACAATCCCCAGCGCCGGCGCGGCGGCCACCAGAAACGAAGCGAAAGCGACAAACAATGCGGGCAGCAACTTGGCGGAAGCGATGATTCTCATGTGAGGCTCCTTCTATGAAAGCAATGACAGAGAAATGGGAAGTTCGTGGTGCATGTGGTTCAACAAAACAGAGGCCATCCCGGACGATGCGATCGGACCCCATGAGTCAGAACGACTCGTTTGCAAGGTTTCCATTATCCCATAACGAATAGCGATAGTCAATGGCAATTTTACGCGGCGATCGCATCGAGGCATGACATCCGGCGCGGTTGGCTTATCAGAGCCGGACTCTGGGAGTGGCAAATCGGCAAATCCTTGCTTTCGCCGGAATCAGTGCCAAGTGTCAGTGTTGGTCGTCGCTTAGGTTCATCCCGTGAAGACCCGATGCGTCCCGTTACATCCGGTCGCGCTGGCGGGCCGCAGGGACAAAAGGGGACAAGTCGGATGCAGGTATTCATGGCCTGATTTCCCGGTCGCCGTCGCCGCTGTTATTGATTCCGGCTTGCGGTCTCGTCAAGGGCAACGTGGCCGGCCTTGCAAAATGCCTGGGCGGTACGGGCATCTACGCCCGACTTGAGCGCGGCCCCATCGCCCGCAGGCAAAGCACGGTCTCGCGCAGACTCGAACGCGCGGTGAGCTGCGCGAAGATCATGCACAGAAGCTGATCCATGCAGGAGAGTTTGCGAACGCGCCGCTGCCCGCGATGGCGATGCGCCGCGTTGTCGTTCATCTCCGCGACTCGTTGAGTCGCGGCTCGGATAAGGCCGCCAGTCACCTGGAAGCAGGCCTGGCCTTGAGCGCTTTCCAGAATTCGTCTTCGGCTTCCTTGTACTTGCCGAAGAGTTTTTCCAGGTCGCCCAGCATGCGCTGGAGTTGTTCCTTGTTGCCCGGCTCCTTTTCCGCCACGGCGCGAAGGCCCTGCGCGGCGGAATCGAGCGTCGCCGCCGCCAGGGCGAAGGAGCGGGCGGCATCGTAAAGGTTGTCGCTTTCCAGTTCCGCATCGCCCGGCGAGTAGAGCAGACGCCAGGGGGACCTGCGAACCTCGATCGCCGCGAGCTTGAGCTGGGCCGTGGTCAGGCCGGCGTTGGCGAAGGCGCGTTCGAGCACCGGGCGCTGGCCGATGACCAGGCTCTTGACCTCGCCCGTCGCGTCGCGCAGGTTCTCCATCGCCTGGTTCGCGGCGACCAGCGTCTCCTGGATTTGTTTCATCGTCGCTTCGCTGGCCGTCTTCGTGACCTGGTGAATGTTGTCGATCGCCGCCCGCACCACCGGGTCCTTTTCCTTGATCAGATCGCGCAGGGCGGTGACGGCTTCGTCGGCGTTCTTTGTCGCACTGTCGATGTTTTTGATCCAGTCGCCGCTGTGTTTGCGGACATCGGCGATGACGACTTTCACATCCTCGGCGGCGGCGTTGAGGTTGGCCACGGCGGCGTTGGCGTCGTCGATGATCCTGTCGGCCTTGTCCAGGCTGCCTTTGACTTTCGCGCTGATCGCCGGCAGGTCGTCCTTGAGTGTGCCGGTGGCGTCCCGGATGTTGTCCACGGCCTGGGCGACGGTGGCGCCGCGCGTGCCCAGGGCGGCGGTGAGGTTCCGCAGGTCGTAGGTCATGGCCCGGGTGTTCTCGATGATCTCCTGAATCTGGGCCCGCTGCCGATCCTCGATGCCCATGTTGCGGGCAAAACCCTCGGCCAGCGCGCTGCCCGCGATGCGGCCGGGGATGGCGCCCGAAGGCAAAATGGCCAGCACGCGGGCGGCATTCTCCTCGCGCTGCCGTTTCACGATCTCGTTTTCCTCCGGATGCCCTTTCAGATGGGCGGCATGTTCGAGGAGATCATCGAGGGTTATCTTCTGATCGATGTCGTACCGCCTGCCGCTGCCGACGCTGGCGATGTTCATGGTGGTGTTGCTTCCCAGCGGGGGGCGTTCGAGTTCGACGCGGGCGTTCCAGTAAAGCTTGACATCGCTTCTCAGGTCGATGGTGATGATGGAGCCGATGATGTTGTCCGGCTCGGCGGCGGTGACGTAGTCATCGATGTCAACGACCTCGCCGGCGGGCTGGCCGCCGACGGTGACGCGGGCGCCGGGCTTGAGTCCCTGGAGGCCGTCGCTCAGGGCGTAATACACCTTCACCTTCTGCCGCTTGGCGAAGAAGGAGCTGAAGTCGGAAAGGACGATGATGACCGCCACCGCCAGCACGATGCCGGAGAGGACGAAAATGCCTGCCTTGACGTTGTCTCGATGCGGGTTCATGGGGGAGGGTCCTTGGGGGCAAAGCAGGAAAGCAGGAAAGCAAGAAAGCAGGAAATTCGGAATGATAATGCGGAGAATCCTGAATAGCTTCCAAACGGTTCGGAATGGCAGGGCAAAAGCATATGGCGGGAGAGCGGAAGTCTCCCGCCGGGAGCCTCGCCCTCCCAAGGGAGCCTCGCCCCCCATATGCTTT
>CAZYPK010000014.1:31232-53583 GCA_964649195.1 uncultured Phycisphaeraceae bacterium | reverse complement strand
CGCCGATGAAGCCGGGGCTGGTGAGGCCGACCTGCGCGTTCATGTTGGCGCCATCCATATAGACCTGTCCGCCGTGGTCGTGGATGATTTTGCAGATGGTTTTGATTTCCGTTTCGAAGACGCCGTGCGTGGAGGGATAGGTGATCATGAGACACGCGAGATCGTTCGCGTGCTGCTTCGCTTTGAGAAGAAGATCAGCGACATCGACATTGCCTTGCGCATCGCAGGCGACGGTGACAACATGAAAGCCCGCGATGACGGCGGAGGCGGGATTGGTGCCGTGGGCGCTGACGGGGATGAGGCAGATGTTGCGTTCACCTTGACCGCGCGATTCGTGCCAGGCGCGGATCGCCAGCAGGCCGGCATATTCACCCTGCGACCCCGCATTGGGCTGCAAGGAAACCGCGGCAAAACCAGTGATTTCCGCCAGCCACGATTCCAGCAGATCACCCATCGCCTTGTAGCCCGCAAGCTGATCGGCCGGCGCGAAGGGATGAATGCGGCCAAATTCGGGCCAGGTGACGGGGAACATCTCGCTCGTGCCGTTGAGCTTCATCGTGCACGAACCGAGCGAGATCATGGAAGTGGTCAGCGAAAGATCGCGCGACTCAAGCTTGCGCATGTAGCGCAGCAGTTCGGTTTCGCTGTGGTGCGAGTTGAAGACGGGATGGGTGAGGAAGGGGGAGGTGCGAAGTGCGAAGTGCGACGTTTCGGATGAGACAGCACGGAAAATATGGGCCTCTTCAGCGGCAGTGAATGTCACATCCGCGATCGACCAAAGCGCGCGCACATCGGCCATCGTCGTGGTTTCATCGAGGCTGATGGCCAGACGATTGTCGCCCAGATCGCGCAGGTTGTAGCCCAGCGCGGCGGCTCCTTCGAGCGTGGCGGTGACGCAGCCGCGCGTCGCCATGATGAAGGTCACGGTGTCAAACGCGGCATCGGCGTTGAGAATCGTCACCGGCGCGCCGGCGTTCTCGAAGATGCGGCGGAAGCCTTCCGCCATGCCCCGGGTCAGCATTCGCACGCGCCTCGCAATCTTCTTCAATCCCTCCGGCCCGTGATAGACCGCATACATCGCCGCGATGTTGGCCAGCAGCGCCTGCGCGGTGCAGATGTTGCTCGTGGCTTTTTCGCGTTTGATGTGCTGCTCGCGGGTCTGGATGGCCAGGCGATAGGCGGGGTTGCCGTGGACATCCTTGGAGACGCCGATGAGCCGGCCGGGCATCTTGCGGACCAGCGCGTTCGTCGTGGCCATGAACGCCGCGTGCGGACCGCCGCCGCCCATCGGCACGCCGAAGCGCTGCGCGGAACCGATGGCGATGTCGGCGCCGAACTCGCCGGGGGGCTTGATGAGGGTGAGCGCGAGCAGGTCGGTGGCGACGACGAAAAGAGCCTTGTTTTCGTGGAGTTTGTCGGCGAGCTGTTGCAGGTCGGCGGGGGATTGGATGGCGCCGTAGGTGTCGGGGTATTGGATGAGCGCGCCGCAGAGACTTCCGGGGGAACCGGGGGAACCGAGGGACGGGAGTCCCTCGGCTTTGGGATCGTTCACTTCATTGAGCAGACTCAACACATCACCGACATGCAGCGTCAGACCCATCGACTCGGCGCGGGTGCGCACCACGTTGATCGTCTGCGGATGGCAGGCCGCATCAATGAAGAAATCCTTGCGCTCCGGTTGGGCCGAATGACACATCGCCATCGCCTCCGCCGCGGCGGTGCCTTCATCGAGCAATGATGCGCTCGCAACCTGAAGGGCGGTCAGGTCGGTCACCATCGTCTGGAAGTTGAGCAGCGATTCGAGCCGGCCCTGCGAGATTTCCGCCTGGTAGGGCGTGTACTGCGTGTACCAGCCGGGGTTTTCGAGGATGTTCCGCTGAATGACCGGCGGGGTGATGCAGTCGTAATAACCCATGCCGATGCACGAGCGCATCACCTTGTTGCCAGATGCGATCTTCTTCAGTTCCGCAAGCAGTTCGAACTCACCGCGAGCCTGGCCGCCGCCTTGCAGATTCAGGGCGCGATTCAGGCGGATCGAGGCGGGCACCACCGCATCGCTCAGCGCATCGAGCGAGTCGTAGCCCAGCGTGGCGAGCATCGCGGCGATGTCGCCGGCGTTGGGGCCGATGTGGCGGTGAATGAAGGTGTCCGAGGGCGCGAGGGGGTCTTGTTTCATGTTCGCGGTGGCGGTCGAAGCGGCGGGTGAGGATGAATGCGAAACAGGGTCGGCGGGGCGACCTTGCGCGAGCGTGGGCATGGCAGACTCTTTCCTGAAGGGTGCGAACGGGGATGTTATCGCGCCGCGAAGTATCACGCCACGGGAGGATTTCGTCGTTAAATCTCAAATCTCAAATCTCAAATCTCAAATGAGAACCCTGAATAACCTCCGATGCACCGTGAACCCGGGATTGCTACGCCGCAAGCGGCTTGGACGTGAAGTTATTCAGGAATCCCAAATCTGAAATTTCAAATCATCTCCGTCCCTACGGCACCAACCCGCCCGACTTCAGAAAGGTTTCGATGTGACCCCAATACGCTTCGCTGTCCGGCGGCAGATCGTTGTGCCCGCAGTCCAGTGAAATGAGCGTGGCGTTTTTGGCGGCGGCGTGCAGGGCGACGCTGTCGCTGTGCGGGATGATGTTGTCCTGCCTGCCGTGGAAGAGAAGAAGCGGGCGGTCGAGATTCCGCACCACCGCCAGATTGTCGAAGGGATCGCGGACGATGACGGCAGGGATGCCGAACGCGGCAAAGCGGGCCTTGGCGCTCTTGAAGCTCGATTCAAGAATCATCATGGCCGGCGGATGATGGGATGCCAGGGCGCAGACCGCGCCGCCGCCGAGGCTGCGTCCGTGGTAGATCAGTTGCGATGGATTGATTTCAGGCCGGGCGATGAGCCATGCGTGAAACTGCTTGAAATCCTCGGTGATCGCAGCCTGCGAAGGCGACCCCGCGCTGCGGCCATAGCCGCGGTATTCGCACAGCAGCACGCTGATGCCCATCCTGCGATAGGCCTCCATGTCCTGCGGCTGATCATCAATCAGTTCCGCATTGCCATGCGCGAAAATCACCGCAGGCCCCGGATTGTCCTTGCCGCGGCCCGGCGCAGGCATGAACCACGCCTCGACTTTTCCCTCCGGCGTGTCGATCCAGACCTGCTCCAGGTTCCGCACCATCTGCATGGCCTGCGGGTTCTGCACCGCCGCATCGCGCGGGAAGAGAAACTTCCGTTGAAGAACGAAAACGACCAGCCACAGAATGAAGAGAAAGGCGATGATCCAGAACACGATGCGTCCGATCAGTCGGCGAACAAACGAACCGGCAGGTTTGGCGGCAGGCGGCATGTCATGATGATAACCAATCCAAAGCCCGCAACAAGAAAACCGCAAAGCGTTTAACGCCGCCGCAAGGAGGCGGGCTTTCCAAAACTGAAATCCGAAATTTGAGATTTGAGATTTGAGATTTGAAATCCCCAATCCCCAATCCGCAATCCGAAATCCCAAATCCAAATCCCTTCCCATTCGCCTTCCCCCCACGCTCACGCTACGCTGATGTCGTCATGAGTGAAGGCAATCCTTACTATCCCGCACCCGACCCCGATGATGGCGCCGGCGGTTCGCGCCGCCGTGATGAGGGCGGCTCCGGCGAGCGGCTCCAGCATCGTTCCATCGGCGCCCGTGTGCCGGAAGCGGTGGGGCGGGGCGTCTTTTCCACCGGCGCCATCATCATCACCGGGCAGACCGAGTTCGTCATCGACTTCGCCCTGCGCATGGGCCGGCCTCATCATGTGGTGGCGCGGATCGTGATACCTCACAGCGTCATGCCGCGTTTCATTGCCGCCCTGGAGGACAACGTCAGGCGATTCGAGGAAAAGTTCGGCCCGCCCACCGCGATGCCCAGGCCGGATCATCCGCGCAGGCCTTCGATCCAGGAAATCTACGACGATCTGAAGCTGAGCGATGATGTGATCTCCGGCGCCTACGCCAACAGCGTGCTCATCGGTCATTCACCGGCGGAGTTTTCCTTCGACTTCATCACCAACTTTTTCCCGACCTCCGCCGTCTCCCGTCGCGTGTTCGTCTCCGCCCCGCAGGTGATCCCGCTGCTCGATTCGCTTCGGAACACCTACAAACAGTTTCAGGCCAGGTTGAATTCACCGCCGCCTGACAACTACGGCAGCCACAATGATGGCGACGACGACGATCCCTCCGTTTAGCGCCGCCATTAACTCATTTCGCGTATTTTGCGGCCATCGTTTCGCCCGGCATCATCGCTTGGATGTGGCCTCTTCCTTCGCCGCCACCAGCTGCGCCAGCCGGTCGCGCACGCGCTCGGCGTGGCCTTCGGGGATCACTTCGGGCCAGTGCCAGGCGATGATGCCATGAGGGTCGATGAGGAAGGTCGAGCGCAGCACGCGGGGCACCGTCTGCTGGCCGATCTTCGTTTCGACATGGGCGCCGTAGGCTTTCATCGTCTCGTGTCTGGTGTCGCTCAGCAGCGTGAGCTTGAGGTTGTACTTGTTGATGAAGAGGGCGTGCATCACCGGCGGGTCGGGGCTGATGCCGATGACGACGGCGTTGAGGTTGTGGAAGCGGGTGAGCAGGTCGGTGAACTCGGTGGCCTGGCAGGTGCAGCCTGGCGTGTCATCGGCGGGGTAGAAATAGATGACGGTCCACTTGCCGGCGAAGTCGGCGAGCTTGACCGTTTCATCGGCGGAATTCCGAAGCGCGAAGGGCGTGGCCTTGGAACCGATCACCGGTGAACGCTTCGATGCCGCCTCTTCCATCTCACCGGCGTTGGGCGGCGGGACGCGCCTGATGCGCGGCGGCGTGGCGGCGGAGGCGGCGGCCGAGGCCAGATGGGCGTTGGGATCAGGCTTGACGGCGGCGGGAGCCGGCGGCGGCGCGGGTTGGGGCTGCGGCTTGGTCGCGCAGCCGGCGAAACAGGTGAAGGCGCACAGCGACAGGGTGATGAAGAGACGTTTCATAAAGCGGGCCCTTGTTCCGGCAATCGTGTCAATCGATGCGGAGATTGTAGGGCATTGATGAGTCGATGGCGCGAGCGGGCACGCGCAACGCGGACGTTGCGGCTGAAAAGGGGCACGCGCAACGCGGACGTTGCGGCTGAAAGGGGGCACGCGCGATGCGGATCAGCGCATGGGGATGCCTTCGAGGGGTTTGTCGTTGGTGTCGAGGATTTGCACGTGATGGATGGTTGGGAGGGTGCGGTCGTCGAAGGTCCAGACGACCTGTTTGTCGCGGGTGACTTCGATGAGCCTGGGGCCGCCCTTGCCGCCGAAGGATCGCGGGGCGCCGTAGTCGCAGATGACGGTGTTGCCGTTGGGCAGCCGTTGAACGCCGCAGGCGTCGATGAGTTCGCTGACGCCCTTGAGATCCTTCGGTTCGATCTGCCAAGTGATTTTGCCGGCCTTGTCGAGTTCGACGACCGTCTTGCCATAGGTGCAGCCGACGAGCGTGTTGCCGTTTTCAAGGCGGATCGCGGTGAAGGCCCAGTTGGGCGTGGCGGCCTCCCATACGATCTCGCCTTTGGCGTTGTATTCCCGCACCGCCTTGTCGAGCAGGTGAGGCACGAGGTAGTTGCCGTTGGGCAGTTTTCGGCTCATGCGCTGTTGCATATGGTGGTTTTGCAACTGTGTTTTGAGTTTCACTTCAACGACGATCTTGCCATCCTTGTCGAGTTCGAGCAGGCGCGGGTTGTTGCCGGCTTCGGTGAGGATGAAGCCGCCGTGATCCAGAGGCTGGACGGTATCGACTTCGCTTTGCGTCCCTTTGTAGCGGATGATTTCCTTGCCGGCATCCTTGCCTTGACGGACGGCTTCGACGACACCGCCGCCGGGCAGGTCGTTGCTTTTTCCGACGGCCAGCAGCACGTTGCCGTTGGGCAGCACCCAGCCGTCGCGGCTGTTGCGAGGCGAGCGCCAGACGATCCGGCCGCCGTCGGGCCTGGCGGGCTGCGAGGCGATGCGGTTGGTGAAGACGATGTGATCGACGCCGATGTTCCCCCAGCCGCCGGCGACCTGATCGACGATCTGAATGCGTGCGGTTTTCCCTTTGAAATCAGTCAGATCGAAGTGATGGGTGTGCATCGCATTGCTGTTGCGTCCGGTGGCGGAGGCGACGGGCCTGCCATCGATGAGAATGTTGACGCAGGTCTTGTCCTTGTGGGCTCCGCCGCCGATGAGCAGGCGGATGTGGCGGTGGGTGATGGTGAACTCTTTGGAGGTGAGGGTGCCGGTGTGTGCGTCGCCCTGCGTGACGTTTTCACCGTTGCGGGTGTTGTGGGCGTTGACGATGCGTTTGCCCTGGCCGTTGACGTTGCCCTGGTAGGCGGGCATTTTGGCGATCTCGATGGGGCCGTCGCCGAACGCGGCGCCTTCGCTGGTCCAGCCTTCGTATTTTTCCTTCTCGAAGTCCTCGAAGAGCACATCATCGTCCGGTTCCTTCTCTTTCACGGTCGCGGCCTTGTATTCGATGATGTAGGTCTGCGAACCGGTGGCGAGGAAGGAGTGCGTGATGACGGGTTTGACCTCGATGACCGGCGCGGCATCCTCGGCCGGCTTCGCATCCTCCGCATGAGAGAACGCGGCAATCAGAAGCATGGCGACAAGAGCGGCGGCGCGAAGGATGGCCCCGAACGATGAGCGAGTGAACGTGTTCATAGGAAACAGCATATCGGCCAAGCGATGATCCCCGCGAACGGATGCCTTGAGATTGTGCGTCAATGGGCTGTGAAGATTGGTAACTTGTGAGCCGCGACTCGTTGAGTCGCGGAGGTGAACGAAAGAGGGGGTGGTCGTTATGCGGAGGATCATGGGACGCGAAGACGACCGGGACATGATTTGAGGCTGTACGCAACAGGTGAGCCTTGGCCACCCCTTCAGGCTGTTCACGTCCGCGACTCGTTGACTCGCGGCTCGGACGGCGATTCATATGCCCCTATAATCCGCCGCCATGCAACTGATCTTTGACGGCCACCTTGATATCGCCATGAACGCGCTGACCTACGAGCGCGATCAGCGGCTGACCGTCGCCCGGATTCGTCAGCGGGAAGCGAAGCTCACCGGCGATGAGCCTGGCATCTGCACCACCAGCATCGAGGAGATGCGAAGGGCGAGCGTCGCGGCGGCGGTGACGACGGTGATTGCAAGGACGAAGCCGAGCGTCGCGCCGGAGCGGTTGTCGCCGCGCTATGGGCTGGATCATCCGACGCAGGACATGGCTTATGCCGCGGCAATGGGGCAGCTTGCCTACTACAAAGCGATGCAGAAGCAGGGGCGGGTTTCCATCCTTCGCAATCGCGCCGAGCTGGCGGCCCACTGGGGCCGGTGGAGTGAGCCGGTGATTCATCCGCGCACGCCGGTGGGGCTGATCATCACGATGGAAGGGGCCGACCCGATCGTGGAGCCGGAGGAGGTGCATGAGTGGCACGCGGCGGGGCTGCGTTCGCTGATGCTCGCGCACTTCGGCCCCAGCGCCTACGCGCACGGCACGCCGGGCAAGTCTGCGCCGGAAGATGGCCCGCTCACCGACAAGGGATTCGCGCTGCTGGAGGAGATGATGAAGCTGAAGATGCCGCTCGATCTGACGCATCTGAGCGACCGCAGTTTTTTCGGCGCGGTCGATGCGTTTGCCGGCGTGATCTACGCCAGCCACAGCAATTGCCGGTCGCTGGTGAATTCGGTGCGGCAACTGACCGATCGGCAGATTCGCCTGATCCACGAGCGCGACGGCATCATCGGCATCGCCCTGCACAACGCGATGCTGCGCGCCGGCGCGAACGGCCAGACCGTCAAGCGGCGGGAGGTGACGCTGGAGACCGTCGCCATTCACATCGATCATCTCTGCCAGCTTGCCGGTGATGCGAAACATGCGGCGCTGGGCAGCGATCTCGACGGCGGCTTCGGCGCCGCGCATTCACCGAATGATCTGGACACCGTACACGACCTGCACAAGCTGGCCGGGCTGCTGAAGGCGCGAGGCTACGGCGAAGAGGATGTCTCGCTGATCCTCGGCGGCAACTGGCTGCGGTTCTGGAGCGAAAATCTGCCGGAGACTTAAGCCGCTCGCGGCTTCGCTCCGTCAGCACCCGAATTGGTCGAAACCGGCAAGCACCTTCATCGCGTAAACAGCAAGGAACATCCCCGCGATGAAGAGGATCGGCAACCTGCCGGTGGGTTTCGTCCCGGCTGCGGCAGGTGAATCACACGTCTGGATGCAGACCTGCCTTTTCATTCTCAATCGAACATGCTCCCAATGCACGTAGCCGGCCACGAGAGACAGCGGCCAGATGATGCCGCAAATGATTGTTACGGCTGCAAGGACGCCAACGATTCGCTCGGTTTCAATGACTTGAAACCGGTAAGGCGGAAACGTGACGTAAAAGAGAGCGATCGATGCCGCGCTCACCAGGAAGCTGACGCCGGCCAGTCGCAGGAAGAAGCGGGTGAGTCCCGACATGTGTTTTGTTACGCGGATTGTCTGTGAACGGTTCAATCCCAAGGTGTTCACGGATGTACCAGAATGATCGGCCACCCGCGCGGAGCGGCGCCCCCGGAAACAAAACCTCTGCTCCGCGGCTAAACGGGAAAGGTCACCTCCAGCCAAACGGTGTCCTTCGACAGCGACACGCGGGCGTCGTTCATGTTGGCCGGGACCAGCAGCGTTTCACCCTGGGTGAAGGGGACCGGTTCGCCGTCCTTGCGCGGGGTGATCTTGCCTTCGCCCTGGAGCACGATCCAGATGGCCGGCTGATCGTAGGGAATCTCCTGCTCGTACCCTTCGGTCATGCGCACCTTTTCGATGCGGAAGTGTTCGCACAGCACCAGGCTGGAGATCGTGGTGAAGAAGCCGGCGACATGCGATCGTTTTTCGTACTGATTGAAAGGCTCGCTCCGGTAGCGGATGCACTGCATCGCCTGATCGACGTGGTAGGCCTGCTCATCGGGCGTCATGCGCGAACGGTTCCAGTCATACAGGCGGAAGGTGGTGTCGCTGGTGGTCTGTATCTCGGCGACGAGGATGCCTGCGCCCAGGGCGTGAACGGTGCCGCTGGGGATGTAGTGGCAGTCGCCGGCCTTGACGGGGACGCGCACGAGCATGTCGATGATGGCCTGCTCATCGCGCTCTTGAATCGCATCGCGCAGCTTCTGAGGCGACACGTCTTTCCTGAGTCCCTTGAAGATCGCCGCGCCGGGCGCCGCCTCGATCACGTACCACGCTTCGCTCTTGAGATGTGAGCCGGGATGGACGGCGGCATAGGAGGCGCTGGGATGCACCTGCACGGAAAGGTTTTCGCGGGCATCGAGATATTTGATCATCACCGGGAACTGTCCGGTACAATTGGTGGAGACCCGGCCCAGCAGTCGCTGGCCGTAGATTTGAATGGCATCGTGCAGCGATCGGCCTTTGAGCGGGCCGTTGCGGATGACCGAGCGGGCCGGGGCCCGCGAAGGATCGGTGGTGTTGGTCGCATGGAGATCGACCAGCTCCCACGATTCACCGATGGGCGAGGTTTCATCACCAGGCAGTGATCGCCCAAGGCTTTCGATCCGCCTTCCGCCCCAGACCTTGGGCTGGTAGAGCGGCTCGAACTTCAGCGGATACAGGTGCGGTTCCATGCGTTGACCCTGGGCCGGTGGCCGGCAACGATACGTATAGGCATTCATCGGCGAGGCAAAGGCCCGGATCAAGTGGTTCTCGGATTTCCGCCTTTCGATGGCGGAGAACGAGAGGATGGTGGCCGGAGGCCGCAGTTGTGTTACGCATGATGAGGCCTGATCGTTCGCCGGGCTTTGGCGGACACTCTGTTAACCTGAGTTCGGGATAAGAGTGAGCCGCGACGTGACACGTCGCGGAGATGAACGGAGAGCCGGCGTGTTCGTCATGCGGCGGATCATGGGACGCGAAGACGGCCGGGACATGGTTTGAGGCTGTACGCAACAGGTGCGTTTCGGCGCTCCTTCAGGCTGTTCACCTCCGCGACTCGTTGAGTCGCGGCTCTTATTCGAACTCAGGTTGTTAAGGAGGCCTTGGCATGGTTCATCGCTGCATCAACATGTCGTTCATGCTCTCGCTGTTTCTGGCTGCAACCGCGGCGGCGCAGGAGGATCGCGCGGCGTATGCCCAGCGGCTCCAGGCAGGGCGGGAGGCTGCTTATACGAAGTTTCTGCTGACAGCGCCGGTGGCGCCGGTGATGGTTGCGCCGCCGCCGACGGGCGCTTCACTGGCGATGGCGGGCACGCGAAGCTACGTCGCCGGCGCTGGTGAGGGGATCCATATGGATTCCAGCCGCAGCGTCCTCGCTGCGCGTGTCCCGGTGATGCAGAGGACTTACGTGCATCGGCAGCCATCGTATTTGTATGGCTTTGGCGATCTGCGCTACAACTTCTACGACAACCTGAACAACCTGCGAGGCGGTCGTTACGCGGATTATCCGATCGGGCCTTACGTGTTTCAGCCGCTGTGGGATTCGCGTTACCGCCGAAGCTGGCCCCGTCCGATGGTGGTGCGGGATTACGTGCGAAGCCACTGGCTTTGGGATGGTCAGCGATATACCTTTGTGCCGGGGCATGCCCGGTATGAGACCCGCTGGATCACGCAAGGCCGGCCGCGCTATCACTGGAACGGCTCGCATTACAGCGTGTCGGTTTCGTTTCGGTGAGAGGTGAGATCGTCCTGAAGATTTCCCTTGACTGCCGCCGCGCTGGGGCGGAAAATGGAAGTGGCAGGTCGAGGTTCGATCTTGCCTGTCCGACCACGCAGGAGAGAAAAGCCATGAAAAACCGCAACACGTTCAGGATGTCGCTTGCCGCATCGCTGCTGTCGGCCTCGATGGGCTTTGGCGGCGCCGCCCATGCCGGTGAAGCGGATGGCGCGATTTCGCGGCACACCTTCCGAGGCATCCGCTCAGGCACTGCCGACCAGCTTGCCCGGACCCGCATCGATGCGGACAACGTGCGGATCATCCACGCCCAGCCCCTGCGCGGCGATGGCACCGCCACCGTGCGACTCAGCAGCACCGCCTCGTCCGCGAGCAGCACGCTGTTGGGTGCCGGTCACGTGGTTGGTGCGCCGATGCGAAGCGCGATGGCTTCGGTCGAGCCTGCGGTGGCCACGGTGGCCGCCGTTCGGCAGGCCGCGCCGTTGGTTGCCGCTTCAGCCGTTGCTTCGCAACCCGCAGCCGCTTACAACAACGGCGGCTATCAGGTCGCCCACGTGTCCCATGAAAGCGCCCGACTCGCCCTGGCCGCCCACCGGGTCCAGACCGTCGGCTACGCCAACACCTACGGCACCTATTCACCGGCCTCCTACCACGGCCGCCTCGCTTACAGCTACGCCCCGCAAACCTACTACCGGCCCACCACCTACTACGCCTCCGTCGCCTACGGCAGCCCGCGATACTATTCCACCGGCTACTGCGCCCCGACCTACTACCGTCCCGCCTACTCCTACTGCGCTCCCACCTATTACGGCGGCTACTACGGCTATTCCCACTACCGCCCCGGCTATTCCTTCGGCTACAGCTACGGCAACCGCTGCGGCTCAAGCTGGGGATTCAGCATCCGCTGGTGATCCTCCCGCAGCCCCATGTCATCCCGCACGCGCCAAAGCCCACGGACTCCCGTCCGTGGGTTCCTCGTTATACTGCCACATCCCATGCAACAACGACGAAAAACAAGACAGATCACCCTCGGTGACAAACAGCACGGCTTCATCACCATCGGCGGCCCCCCGGAAAGCGCCCCCGTCTCCGTGCAGTCGATGACCGCAGGCTACACCTACGAAATCGACCGCTGCGTCGCCGAGATTCACAAGCTCGCCGCCGCCGGGGCGGATATCGCAGGATTTTCGCGTCTGGGAAGCAGTCGTTAAATCGCCTGTGTTGCCATTGAAGAGCGGGCGTATATGGACCGGAAAATGTCGAATGGCCAAAACCAAAACAGCCAAGAAAAAGAAGCCGAAGACCATCGCGCCGCCGAAGTTTGATGATTATTGGCAACACCGCATGGATGGCGCGACTTCGCGTTTGAAGGCGGCGAAGCATCTTGTTTCCCATCCGGGTACGCGCGGGAGTCTCGCGGAAAATCTGGTCCGCGAAGTGATTCGAGAGTTCTTGCCGCAGCGCTGGGCGGTGGGCACCGGGTTCGTTATGGATGCGATTCTCGGGCGCAGTAATCAAGTGGATGTCTTGATCTACGACCAGTTAGCCATGTCGCCGGTCTATCGCGACGGAGAACTCGTCATTCTTTCGCCCAAAACGGCAGCCGTCGCGGTCGAAGTGAAAAGTGTCCTCGGCAAGAAGGATATTTCCATGGCTTTCGACAATATCTGTTCGATCAAGCGGGTTGATCCCGGAGTTCAGGGGCTGATCTTCGGGTACGACGGTGTGGCCGCCAACACGTTTCTGAAGCATGTAAAGTCATGGGCGAAGCCCAAAAACGCGCCGGCGCGAAACCTCTGGCCCGAACGGGTCTTTAACATGGGCCAAAATTTTCTCGTCTTGCCCGACCCGGATCCGGCGGCGTTAGCCACTAAAAAATTCATTATTGCTCAGGGTGATGATCCCATCGTCCGCTTCTTTTTGACGGCCACCCTTACCCACCTTGGGTTGGCAAACCTGCGGCCTTTCATGCGAGCTGATAAGATTGGTGCGGAACTGCACAAGTTGTAGGAGCGTTTCCCATGGCGAAAAAAAAGAAACCAACCATTCAGTGTGTGCTGTCAGACTTTGACCCTTTTGACAGTTTCTTGAATGAGCTGGCTGACAACCGATCGCACATCCGATTAGTGAAGGTGGATGATCAAGGTTTAGTCGAGCCCGCCCGTCAAGGCAACGTGATTGTCATGCAACCGATGGTACGGATCGTCGCGACGGCCCTCGACTTCACGACACGAGAAATCCTTCGATATCAGAAGAAGTGGAATGTTGGCGGCGGAAAGGTCTCGATTCACATCTTCAGTGGTCGCGGTTCATACAGCGACCCGACCGGCACAAAGACGCGCGACCAAATCATCGCAGCGCTTGAGGCCAGGGGCTTTTCCGTCTCGCCAGGTGAATGGACGTTAGAGTCGGCCAAAGAGGCGCTGTCTGGCGTGATCGCCTCTTGAGAAGTTCGTGCATTGAGATTCCCGGCCGATCTTCAGGCCATCATCGCCATGCCCCCCGGCTGAGGGAAGCCGCGCGTCATGCCATGCGTAAAGCCCCCGCGACTGAAATGACCTTCCCCCCATTTGCCGGATTGATGGCTGAGAAATTTTTTCGGGCTGCTTTCGTATTGAACCTTGCTTCCCTGATTCATTGAAAATTGCCATGCTACAACGACGAAAAACAAGACAGATCACCCTCGGCGACAAACAGCACGGCTTCATCACCATCGGCGGCCCCCCGGAAAGCGCCCCCGTCTCCGTGCAGTCGATGACCGCAGGCTACACCTACGAAATCGACCGCTGCGTCGCCGAGATTCACAAGCTCGCCGCCGCCGGGGCGGACATCGTGCGCGTGGCCGTGCCTGAGAAGAAGGACACCGATGCCCTCAAGGAGATTCTCAATCAGGTGAGCGTGCCCATCGTGGCCGATGTGCATTTTCACTTTCAGCGGGCCTTGGATGCCATCGAAGCCGGCGTACACAAGATTCGGCTCAATCCGGGCAACATCAACGACCGCGCCCAGGTGGAAAAGGTGATCGACGCCTGCAAGGAGCGCAAGGTGCCCATCCGCGTGGGCGTCAACGAAGGCTCCATCGTCGAACGCAAGGACAAGCAGAAACGCCTCAAGGAACTGGGCGGCGTCTTCTCCCACAACAAGCACGGCCACATGCTCGCCATCATGATCGCCAAGCTCGAAGAGTATCTCGACATCTTCTACGAGCGCGACTTCCACGACATCTGCATCAGCGCCAAATCGATCGACCCGCTGCTGGTCATCGACGCCTACACCGAGATCAGCAAACGCTTCGATCATCCGCTGCACCTTGGCGTCACCCACGCAGGCCCCAAGGAGACCGGCGCCATCCGCAGCGTCGTCCCGCTGGGGCATCTGCTGGCATCGGGCGTCGGCGACACCATCCGCATCAGCTACGCGAACGATCCGGTGTATGAAGTGCAGGATGGTCTGGAGCTGCTTTACATTCTGGGCCTTCGCGTTCGCAAGGGGGCGGAGCTGATCGCCTGTCCTTCGTGCGGCCGCATTCAGGTCGATCTTTTCAAACTCGTGCAGGACGTGCGGAGGAAACTGGCGGAGGAGATTGCGTTGCCGATCAAGGTGGCGGTGATGGGCTGCGTGGTCAACGGTCCGGGCGAGGCGGAAGGCGCGGATGTGGCGATCTTCGCCGGCGACCGCAAAGGCATCATTTATGTGCAGGGCGTTCGCGTCGCCAACGTGCCGGAGGAGGAGATTCTCGATCGTCTGCTGCTGGAGTGCCGCAAGTTTCAGGATCAGGTCAACCGCGGCGAAGCGAAGCTGGGCGAAAAGAAGGTGGACATTTTGCCGCCCGACCCTATTGGTGAACTGGGCAGCGGCTTCGACAAGATCGCGGCGGGGAAT
Organism: uncultured Phycisphaeraceae bacterium; assembly: GCA_964649195.1. Lineage (GTDB taxonomy): Bacteria > Planctomycetota > Phycisphaerae > Phycisphaerales > Phycisphaeraceae > JTS-RE9. Next base: position 39,024 of record CAZYPK010000014.1, on the reverse strand, counting down.
GTGGAGACGATCCCGGGGGGTTCCGGGGGGAAGATGACACCGCTGACGATTTCAAAGGTGTGAAAGGCACGGCGGCTTCAAGCCGCCGTGCCTTTGACGCTATACTGTTCAAGATCACAGGACGTGATCTCCCCCGCGAAGCAGGACGCAGCGCATGTTGCAACGATTCATCCCCAGCATGTTTCACCGCCGGCTGCTGCTGCTCGCGGTCGCGGGGTTGCTGGTGCTGGTCGCCATCGTCGTGCAACTGACCCGCCTGACCATCGCCCAGGGCGACACATGGCGGCAGCGGGCCGAGCAGGTCCTTACATCACAGCGACTCATCCCCACCGCGCGCGGCGCCATCTACGACCGGGCCAATCGCCTGCTCGCCGTCGATCGGCCCAGCTATGACGTGGCGGTCATGTACGACCTCATCAGCGGCCAGTGGGCCTATCAGCAGGCGAGGCGCGACGCCTGGCGGGCCAACCGGCCGGCGTGGAGCGAACTGAGCAACGAGGAGCGCGACCGGCGTGCCGCGGCCCATCAGCCCAAGTACGACGTGATGGTCGAATCGCTCTGGTCCACCCTCTGCGAGGCAGGCAACATCGACCGCGCGGAACTGGAGGCCCGCAAGGGATTGGTCATCCGCCGGGTCGAGCAGATCGCCAGCGATGTCTGGGCCAGGCAGGCCGCCCGGCGCGAGCAGGAACTGGAAGAGACCGGCCAGTCCGCACCCGTTCAGCGCAGACCCATCAGCGAACATCGCGCCGCCCACGCCCTGCTCACCGGCGTCGATGAAGCCACGCTCCTTCGCATCCGCAGGTTGATCACCGAAGCCGCGACGCAGGCGACGCTTCGCAGGAAGGAACCCAACGCCGTGCCGATGGATCAGGACATGCGCGTCTGGGAGAGCGTTTCCATCGAGGCTTCGCGCGAGCGCATCTATCCGCTCGAATCGCTGACGCTGGAAGTGGATCTCTCCACCTTTCCCGGCTCGCTGGCGAAACAGGAAAAAATCGAGGTCACCGTCGAAGGCGTGGCATGGACGATCATCGGCGATCTGCGTCCGATCTGGCAGGAGGATGTGCGGCGCCGGCCTTACGCGAAGACGCTGGAAAACGGCGAAAAAACCATCGACCTGGGCGGCTACCTGCCCGGCGACCGCACCGGACGGTGGGGCATCGAGGCGGCGATGGAAGACGAGCTGCGCGGCAGGCGCGGTCGCATCGTCGAGTTCGTCGATGGCTCGCGGCAGGAGCAGCGCACCGATCCGCAGGCGGGCAGGCATGTCAAGCTCGCCCTCGATGTGCGACTCCAGGCCCGCGTGCAGGCGCTGCTTGATCCCCGGCTCGGCCTCACCCGCGTGCAGCCCTGGCATGCCAGGGAGTATTCGTCGCAGGGTGACGGCTTGATCGATGGCGAGGAGCCACCGCTCGATCCGCTGCGGCCCAGGCTCGGCGATTCGCTCAACGCGGCGGCGGTGGTGATCGATGTCTCCAGCGGCGATGTGCTGGCGGCCGTGAGCATGCCGACGGTGGGCATGAGGCAGATGCGCGAGAATCCCGACAGCGTATGGAAGGACACGATCAATCGTCCCTTTGTGAACCGCGCCCTGGCCCAGTCCTATCAGCCCGGCTCGACGATCAAGCCGCTCGTGCTGCTGGCCGGTGTCAATGAAAACGTCCTGGCGCCCGACGGGACCATCGCCTGCACCGGGCATCTGCATCCTGATCATCCCGACCGTTACCGCTGCTGGATCTACAAGCATTACAACGGCCTGACCCACGATCAGGTCATCGGCGGCCCGCCCGACGGCGCCGCCTCGCTGTCGCGGAGCTGCAACATCTTCTACTACACGCTGGGCCAGCGGATGGGGGCGTTGAAGATGGTGCAGTGGTACGGGCGTTTCGGCCTGGGTCGGGTGACGAATTGCGGCCTGCCCGAAGAGGTGCGCGGCCGGTTGCCTGATTCCTCGCGTGCCACGGAACCGGGCGCGCCGGGCTTCGCCGCCGCCGATGCGATCATGATGGGCATCGGACAGGGGCGCGTGGAGTGGACCGTGCTTCAGGCGGCCAGCGCCTACGCGACCTTGGCGCGCGGCGGCTACGTGCTCGATCCGACGCTGATCCGTGAGATCGAAGGGCAGCCGCCGCGCACCCGCCGAAGCGAGGACCTTCGCATTCATCCACAGGCGATCGAGGTGGCCATGCAGGGGCTTTACGAAGCGGTGAACAAGAGGCATGGCACCGCCCATCACTTCTCGCTGATCGAAGGCAAGCCGGAGGTCTTCAACTTCACCGGCGCGAAAATTTTCGGCAAGTCCGGCACCGCCACCGCGCCGCCCCTGCGCGAACCGATCGACGACGACGGCGACGGCAGGCCCGACCGCTACGGCCCGCCCCTGCGCGGCGGCGACCACGCCTGGTTCGTCGGCTTCGTGCAGAAGCCCGGCTCCCCGCGCCCCGATTACGCCGTCGCCGTCCTCGTCGAATACGGCGGCAGCGGCGGGGCGGTGGCCGGGCCGATCGCCAATCAGATTCTTTACGCGCTGCGCGCGGAAGGGTATTTGTGAAGAGAAAACATGAAAACATGAAATGAAAATATCCTGCACCTCGGCTCTGATTGCCTTTATTTCCTGCTTTCCTGCTTTCCTGCTCTCCTGCTTTTCCCCATGACCCCCTCCCCTCTCTGGCACCGACTGTTCACCCTCCACCCCGCCTGGCTCGGCCTGCTGGCGGCGATCGGGCTGACCTGGATGGGGATCACGGTCAATGGCGCCGCTCATCCTGAATATGCCGCCGCTCAGACCCGGTGGCTGTTCATTTCGCTGGTGGCCATGACCATCTGCATCGTGCCTGATTCGCGGATGATCGGCCTCATCACCGTGCCTTTGATGGTGGCGGTGACGCTGCTGCTGGTGCTGCTGATCATCCCCGGCGTGCCCTCGTCGATCGTGCCGGTCCGCAACGCCACCCGCGCCTGGATCAACCTGCGATTCATGATGCTTCAGCCTTCGGAACTGGCGAAGATCGTGTTCATCCTCGGCCTGGCCCGTTATCTGCGCTACCGTGAAAACTATCGCACGCTGGGAGGATTGCTCGTCCCCTTCGGCTTCATGTTTGTGCCGGTGCTGCTGATTCTCAAGGAGCCGGACCTGGGCACCGCGCTGCTTTTTCCTTTTGCCTTGTTTGCGATGCTCACCGCCGCCGGCGCGAAGCTCAAACACATGGGCGCGCTGCTGGGGCTGGCGGTTCTTGCGGTGGCGCTGAACGTCGCGGCGATCTACATGCTGCCCGAGTCGATGCAACTGCTGAGGCCGCATCAGCGGGCCCGCATCGTGTCGCTGATCAGTCATAGCCAGGGCGACACGCGCTACATCGACGGCACCGGCTACCAGCAGTACAAGTCGATGATGCTGGCCGGCTCCGGCCGGGCGGCGGGCTACGGCGGGGACAGGTCGGCGGTGATCGTCGGCCACAACAAGCTGCCGGAGGATCACAACGACATGATCTTCGCCGTCATCGTCAACCGTTGGGGCCTGGCCGGGGCGCTGGGAACGCTCGCGCTCTACGGCGTGCTGGTCGGGTCGTTCCTGCTCACCGCGGCGCGGTCGAAGGATCCTTTTGCAAGGCTGGCCTGCGTCGGCTTCGCGGGACTGCTCTTCATGCAGATGGCCATCAACATCGGCATGAACATCGGCCTGCTGCCGATCATCGGCATCACGCTGCCTTTCGTTTCGTATGGCGGTTCGAGCCTCGTCGCCACGTTTCTGATGATCGGGCTGGTGCTCAACTTCGCGCTGCAACGGCGGGCGATGCTGGCGCGGCCGAGTTTCGAATTCACCCCGCGCGACGGCGATGCGCTGACGCGATCCCTGCGGCGCGGGTGAAGGAGATGAGCCTGATGAGCCGGGGAGCCGGAGGAGCCTGAAGAGCCTGAAGAACTGGGGGAACCGGAGGGTGGCTGGGGCTGAGGCTTTGCGCAAGCCCCGGCCCAGGCGACCCTCAGTCTTCAGTTGCGCCACCTTGCCTCGTGCATCTGGGCCGGGGCTTCGCGGACTCAGCCCCAGCCACCCGGCGGAATACCCCGACGGCTCGCGGACTCGCCATCGGGCTTGGGGATTTTCTTAAAGTGATCATCAATAAATACGCTATCCTTCGTTCATGGTGATTCCTGATTTTGTCAACGACGACCTGGCGGAACTGGGCATCGAGGCGCCTGGTGAAATGCTCGATCAGCTTGCGCTTTACCTCGATCATCTGCTGGCCGTCAATCAGCGGATGAATCTCACCGCCGTGCGCGATGTGGATGCCGCCTGGCGCAGGCTGGTCATTGACAGCCTCACGCTGCTGCCCGCGCTGGCGGATGTGGCGGAGGATGCGGGCATCATCGATGTCGGCAGCGGCGGGGGGCTGCCCGGTGTGCCGCTGGCCATCACCCGGCCCGATGTGCGGATGACGCTGCTGGAAACCACCGGGAAAAAGGCCCGTTTTCTGGAGTCGTGCGTTGCAAAGCTGAGTCTTACGAATACGAAGGTGCTCAACAGCCGGGCGGAGACCGCGGGACAGGAAAAGGAACATCGCCAGCAATATGATGTCGTCGTTTGCCGGGGCGTGGGACCGATGGCGGAGTTGTTGGAATACACGCTGCCGTTGCTCAAAGTCGGCGGCATGTTGCTGGCGATGAAGGGGCCCAAGGTTGCCGAGGAGTTGGAGCAGGCCGGCGATGCGTTGCACGTGCTGGGCGGCGGCGAGATCGAGGTGATCGACGCCTACCCGGAAGGATTCGAGATCAACACGGTGATCGTCCGCGTGATGAAGATCGCCCAGACGCCGCGCACCTATCCGAGAACGCCCGGCACGCCGCGGCAGTTTCCGTTGTAATGAAATATCGTCATGAAGATTCTGATGGCCACTTCCAATCCGCACAAGGTCGAGGAGATCCGGCAGACGCTGGCCTCGCCGGCTGTGCCGTTGCGGATCGCGCTGATCGATTTGAAGACTTACGGCGCGTTTCTGGCCGAGCCTGTGGAGGATCAGCCGACCTTTGAAGGCAACGCGATCCTCAAGGCGCGGTACTACGCGGCGGCGACGGGGCTGTGGTGCCTGGCCGATGACAGCGGGCTGGAGGTCGATGCGCTGGGCGGCGAGCCTGGCGTCCGCAGTGCGCGGTATGCGGGGCTGACCGGGCCGCGTTTGATCGTCGATCCCGCCAACAACCGGCTGCTGATGCACAACCTGGGGCTGACGCCCATCGCCCGGCGCACGGCCCGATTCGTCTGCGCGATGGCGCTGTGCAAACCGGGCGAGGATGAACCGGTCGCGGTGGTGCGAGGCACGGTGGAGGGCCGCATTCTCACGCAGGATGAAGCCGGCGAAGAGTCGCGCGGCTGGGGCGGCAACGGCTTCGGCTATGACCCGCTTTTCTACATTGAAGACATGGGCAAGACGACCGCGCAGCTTTCGCCCGATGAGAAAAACGCCATCAGCCACCGCGGCCAGGCGACGCGGCTGATGGCGAAGGCGATTGAATCAATCGGCGGGTAAGGCAGGGGAAATTGCAAAATAGCCAGTGGGAACTTCGGAATATCCCCGATGTACGTTGCTACGCCGCAAGCGGCTCGATTCGCCATGGTTCACACCGCCTCTTCCAGCGCCTTGATTTTCCTTCGCAGCGCGGTGCGGTCGCCTGGGGACATGCGGTCGAGGATCAGCACGCCATCGAGGTGGTCGGTTTCGTGCTGCCAGATGCGGGCGGGCAGTTCGTGGCTGGTGAGCGAAAAGGGGCGGCCATCGAGGCCGGTGGCGGTGATGGAAACGGCCATCGGCCTGCGGATGACGGCGCGAATGTCGGGCAGGCTCAGGCAGCCTTCCTCGTAATCCTCCGTCGCCCGGCTGGGTTCGGAGAGGACCGGGTTGATGAAAACCAGGTCATCGGCGGGCTCTCCGGTGTGATTGGCGACGAACAATCGCCAGTCAAGCCCCACCTGCGGCGCCGCCAGGCCGACGCCAGGCGCCAGGTGCATCAGCTCCAACATGCGCATCGCCACCGCCCGGACCTCCGCCGTGACCGCGGGCACCGGCCTGGCTTTCCGGCGCAGCACGGAGGCGGGGTAATGCACGATCTGCAACTTGGCGGGGTCCAGAGGCATGGCGCCGAATGTTAGGGCGGGTTTTGCGGATTCACAAGCCCGATGGCCCAGGCCGTTTGGTTCTCCGTCCCATCACCGGAAGCAAAAGCTCCAAATCACAGAATCCAAATCTCAAACAAACTCGAAAGCGAGCCGAAGCGGGCAAAATCGATCCGAATCCGGATTCTGTTTGATTGTATTTTTTGTTTTTTGGAGCTTGTTTGGAGTTTGAGATTTGTCATTTGGAAGTTCCGACAAAGTGGGTGTCGAGAATTAAACAGTCCTGCCTTCCAAGTCTTGACCGGCAAATCGCCTTATGCCATACTACCCGCGTCATCTATGAGGCATCGCGGGTCCCGCTTGCACCGATCCTGACGACCCGCGAACGGGGTTTGGGCAATTGGGAACGCCGGCGATTCCTCACTTCAAGGATATTACATGGCCACGATTACCAAGAAGGAACTGATCGACCAGATCACCGACGCCACCAAGGTGAAGCGGACGGCGGTCAAGCAGGTGGTCCAGGCTTTCCTGGACAGCATCATCATCGAGCTGGGCAAGGGTAATCGTCTGGAATTCCGCGACTTCGGCGTGTTCGAAGTCAAGCATCGCAAGCCCCGCATGGCCCAGAATCCCAAGACCCTCGAACCGGTGGAAGTTCCCGCCAAGCGGACGGTCAAGTTCAAGGTCGGCCGCCTCATGAAGCAGACCCTGGCCTCGGACAACCCCGTGCTCACCCTCACCGTCGTCAGCGGCGATGACGAGGAAGAGGAACGCGGCGGCAAGTCGGCGACGGGGTGAGGGAAGGAAAATCTCAAATTTCAAATTTCAAATCTCAAATTGGGACTGTCTGAATAACCCCCGGTGTACCGCGAACCGGGGATCGCGAAGCCGCAAGCGGCTTGGGCGCGAGATTGTTTAGAAAACCCTCAAAATCCCAAATCCGAAATCCGCAATCCCAAATCCGAAATCGAATCCCTCACATTTCCAGACGCTCTTCCCTCTCGTGCGTCTAACTTCCGTGGCAACGCAACCGGTTCTTGAAATGACCCAGCCACCGGCCGATGAAGCAGCCCCTCTGGCGGGCGAGCAGGCATCGGGAATCGCCGGCAGCATGTCTGCCCCGGCGGTCCCCGGCCAGGCGATCGACTTCGCCGCGCTCGTGTCCCGTCTCGAATCGTCGCTGCTTCGTTACGTCGGCCAGCTTCTTGGCCGGGCCGACCCGGACCTCGAAGACATCGTGCAGGACGCCTTCCTCCGCCTGCATCGGCAGGTGCATGAGCATGGCGATCGCTCGGTGCAGAGCGCCTCCACCTGGCTCTTCCGCGTGGCCCACAACCTCACCATGGACACGCTTCGCAAACGAAAAGTCCGCAGGGGCGCGCAGCGGAACATCACCGACCGGTTGCCCTCCGCCTCCGCCGGTTGCAAGGGTGATGAGGCGGGAGGCCATCACGATGATGACACCCTGGGCGACATGGAGCGTCACGAGGCAAGCAGCCTGGCGATGACCGAGCTGGCCTTGCTGCCTGAGACCCAGCGGCAGGCGCTGACCCTGAAAATGATCGAAGGCCTGACCATCCGCCAGATCGCCCAGGTGACCGACACCAGCATCGGCAACGTGGGCTACCGCATCAGCCAGGGGCTCGCGGAACTGAGCCGAAGGCTGAAGAAGGCGGG
>CAZYPK010000014.1:0-31132 GCA_964649195.1 uncultured Phycisphaeraceae bacterium | reverse complement strand
CGTGATTTGAAAGAAAACCAGGAAAGCAGGAAAGCATGAAAACAGGAAATGAAAGTCAACGGCTGCGGCAACACCGGCGATCCGAATTTCCTGCTTTCCTGTTTTCCTGATTTCCTGTTTTGTATCAAAGAAGGCGGGCGTGATTTGAAAGAAAACCAGGAAAGCAGGAAAGCATGAAAACAGGAAATGAAAGACGGCGGGAGCGTAAAAACATGCGATCCGAATTTCCTGCTTTCCTGTTTTCCTGATTTCGTGCTGTTGAATCGAGGACACCCCATGCACTGCGAACAATGCGAAACCCTTCTGCCGCTGCTGGTCTTCGATGAGATCGAAGACGGCGACAAGGCCCAGGTGCTCGAGCATCTTTCCCACTGCGGCTCGTGCAGCGAGAAGCTGGGCGATCTGCGAATCACCTTCAACCTTCTCCGCGACGGGATCAACGCGGCCCCGGCCCCGGTGCTCTCGGCCGATCGCCGCACCCGGCTGCTGGCCACGCTCGCCAGGGAGCCGGCGCGATCCAAACGAAAGACCAAAAAAGCGATCGCCTCCAAAAAGCGACCGGGCATCTTCACCCTCTTCAACAAAGGCACCCCGGCGCAGCGGCTGCTGGCCATCGCCGCGACGCTCGCCTTTTCCGCCGCGCTGGTTTCGGCGCTGCTGCCTTCGCTGGGTTCGGCGCGGCGATCGGTGCGGATGATGTCGGCGGTGGTCGATTCCAGCGATAGCATGGCCAAAGACGGACGGCATGATGCGGAGGAGGCCATCATCCCCACGGCGCGTCTCTCCGAGTTGTCGGAGCGTGGCGGCTCGCTCCATTTCGGCTCCGGCGTCACATCGTCCGCGAAAATCCCATCGCCTGCGGAAAACCGTTATCTCCAGACCTTGGAAAGACCTTCCGACAACATGCCGGAGCGTCTGGCGTATGCCGACTCCGACCGCGGTGGCGGTCGTGGCGGGAGAGGCGGCCAGGGTGGTGAGATGCAATCCTTCAACAGCCCGGTTCCGCCGCCGGTGGTGCGATCGGGTGGCACGGGAGAACAGGGTGAGCGGGAACCGGTGGTGGCCCGGTTCAGCCAGAAGGAGCCGCCGGTGGTGGGAAGTAGAAGCGGTGGCGTGGATGGCGGCAAGAGAAGTGTCACGAAGTCGGCTTCATCCACGGGTGAAAAAGCCCGGCAGCCTGGCGGCGAAACATCGCCCAGCGAGTCGGACATCCGTTGGGGCATCATCAGCGGCTCGGCATTCGCCCCGGCAAAAAGCCCGGCAACCGGCGATGCGCCCCTTAATCGTCCGGGGCAGGATCCGGGGTTGGTTCCACCGGCGGATTCCGATCTCGTGCTGCCGCTGGAGCCGCGCAGCCTGAAGCGCGAACAGGAATCCTCATTGGCACAGGGATCGGCAAAGGACAACTTCGCCAGACTTTCCGGTGGCCGCGATGGCAAGGAGGATGATGATAAGGACAAGATCGAGGCCGAAGCCGTCCTTGATGGGATCAGGAGAGTCGCTGGGAACCTTGCCGAGGACACAGCCATTGGCGGAAAGAGGTTGGAAGCGATCAAGAAGCATGCCGATATGAAGGCGGGCAGCGATGAGCAGCCGCTGATTCGGGAATCCCTGGGACCGACGGAGTACAAGTATCGCCAGGAGGAACCGTTCAGTTTCCAGACTCAACAGGGGGAAAACAAGGCTGAGGGCGGCGAGTCCTTTGGCCCGCGCCCTTCCGGGCGGGGCTTAAACGATCAACAGGGGCAAAGCAAGGCTGAAGGCGGCGAGTCAGCGGACGGCTCTGCCGCCGGCAAATACAAAGATCATCGGTATGAATACCGCCTCGACCTCTCCGGCGCTCTGGGCGACATCGCCCCGCCGAACGCCACCACGCCTCTGGTGCGCGGACCGCAGCAGGGACCGGGGCAGGGGCAGGAGCAGGGGGAAGAGCAGATGGAAGGCTTCTCTATGAGGAGGCCGCAGCAGGGAGAGGGGGATCGGTTCGCTCTCAACCTCAAGGTTCCAAACTTCAGCGCGGCTCCCGAATTCGACCTCAACGCCGCCATCGACAACACCAAAACCACCGGCGGCCAGCCGGCATCGGGTGTCACGCTCTTTGATGACGCTGATGAAAGCGGTCGGCGTCAACCTGAGTCAACCCGATCAAGAGACGAACAGGTTCAACGCCTGCTGCACAGGGCCTTGGAGCTGCGCAAGACGGGGGATGATGGCCGATCACTTCAGCTCATCGATCAGGCGCTTTTTCTTGACCCGGCCAATCCCGCCGCCGAAACGATGAAACGGATGGTCGAGGACCCCCGGATCACCGTGAAGGACAAGGAATACCTTCGGCTTCGCAATACGCGTTTCGCCAGACATTCGACTGAGACGGACGGCGACGGCAAGCCCAAGGGCGGCAACGAATCAACCACCACGCTCTTTTCGGACGGCAATTCAAACGACGATTCGGACGGCGAACAAGCCACGCGCGAAGAGAAGATTGAACAGATCGCCACGCTCATTCGGGACAACGTCGGCAAGCAAACCGACTGGACGGCGTATGGCGGCGAGGTGAGCAGCGTGCAGGAACTGAATCACAAACTCATCATCAAGGCCACCGCCACGCAGCATCGGCAGGTGACCGATCTGCTCAACAAGCTGCGGGTGGATCAGGCAGGCAGACCTCTGCCCGCGATTCAGGTGCCCGGCGAAACGGAGGCCGATCGCGCGGTGTCCCGGCGATTGCAGCAGCGCGTCAACCTCAACCTCGAAGGCCGCAAGCTCGAAGAGGCGGTGCGCGAACTGGAAGAAAAGGCCGGCGGCAATCTCGTCGTCAACTGGCAGGCGCTGGAGGCGGCCGGTGTGGAGCGGGACCTGGGCGTCAGCCTGCGACTGAAGGATGTGCCTGCGGAAACCGCGCTCAAGCTGATGCTGACCCAGGCGGGGGCGGGCGCCGAGCTTGAACCGATCGACTACGAAGTGGTCAACGGCGTGGTCAACATTTCGACCCGCCGGGACCTGGACCGCAACACGGCGACGCAGGTTTACGATGTCCGCGACCTGCTGAATCAGCCGCTCGACGCCAAGGACGGCCAAGCGCTGGCCAGGCAATTGAAAGAAGCCGAGGCTCGTGAAAAGGAACTGCTGGCGAAGCAGGCGGAACAGGCCCGCGAGGAAGCGGAGAAGGCCGCCGCCCAGGCCATGCAGGAGCAACAGGCGCGGATGCGGCAGGTTGATGAAGGGCAGCTTCAACCCGCCGCCGCCTTCCGCATCATGCCGGTGAATCCATGGACGCTGACGCAGGAGGATGCGCAGTCCACGTTCGCACTCGATGTTGACACGGCTTCCTACACGCTGGGCCGCCGCTATCTGGAGCGCGGCTTCCTGCCGCCGCAGGGTTCGGTGCGGATGGAGGAGTATGTCAATGCGTTTGACTACAACTATGTGAACAACAGCGATCAGGTGTTCCGCATCTACGCCTCTGCCGCGCCGGCGCCTTTCGCCACGGCGGGGGAGCAGGACATCAAGCTGGTGAAGGTCGGCGTCAAGGGGAAGGTCATCGGCCGCGACGGACGCAAGCCGGCGAACCTGGTGCTGGTGGTCGATACCTCCGGCTCGATGGCGCGGCAGGATCGTCTGCCGCTGGTGCAGCATTCGCTCGAACTGCTCACCGAACAACTCTCACCGCACGACACCGTCTCCCTCGTCACCTTCGGCTCGCAGGTGCTGACGCTGCTGGACCGCACGCCGGCTTCCAACAAGCAGCAGATCATCGCGGCGATCCGTTCATTGCAGAGCAACGGGCCGACGAACCTGCTCAAGGGCGTGGAGGCGGGGTACAGGCTGGCGGCGACGGCGCACAGGTCGGGGGCGATCAACCGGGTGATCCTCTGCTCCGACGGCATCGCCACGCTGGGCGAAAGCGAGGCGGACACGATTCTGGGCTACGTCGAAAAGTACCGGAAACAAGGCATTTCCTGCACGACCGTGGGCGTGGGCGCCGGGGCTTATGACGATGACATGATGGAGAAGCTGGCCAACAGGGGCGACGGCACGTACCACTTCATCGACTCGCCGCGCGAGGCGAAGCGGGTGTTCGTCGATGAGATCACCGCCACGCTTCAGACGATCGCCCAGGATGCGAAGATTCAGGTGGAGTTCGATCCGCGGCGCGTTCGCCGCTACCGGCTGATCGGGTACGAGAACCGGGCGGTGGCGGACAAGGACTTCCGCAACGACGCCATCGACGCCGGCGAGGTGGGCAGCGGACAATCCTCCACGGCGCTGTACGAAGTGGAACTGATCGGCGATGAGCGGGCGGACCTGGGCACGGTTTATGTCCGCTACCGCAACACGGACACGATGAAGATCGAGGAGATTTCCCATCGCCTGACGGCATCGCTGGTGCAGGACCGGTCGCCGGAAAGCGATCCGCGTTTTTACCTGGCGGCCTGTGCAGCGGAGTTTGCGGAGGTGCTGCGCGGCAGCGAACACGCGACGGGCGGAAGCCTGCCGCGCGTGCAGCGGATGTTGGAGCGGACGGTGCCCCATCTGCCGCTGGATGAAAAGGCGCGGGAACTGTTGAACCTGGTGCGCCAGGCGCAGGGGCTGCCGCGTGCGCCGTGAGGCGGGGGATAGGAGACAGGAGACAGGAGACAGGGAACAGGAGACAGAAAGAAGCCCACAGCCGCTTGCGGCTTCGCTCCGACCTCTGACTTCTGATCTCTGACCTCCGACCTCTGACTTCTGACCTCTGACCTCTTCGATTGTTCTTTCGGTTTTGCGAATCGGGCAAGGAGCTTCTCATGTTGATGCGAATGATCGTGCTGACAGGCGTGCTGACTTTCATGATGCCGGCGGCGATGGCGAAGGTGACCGAGGCCATCGGTGTGCATGTGGGGGATGTGAAGCTGACGGGCCGGATTGAAGGGTCGTCGTTTTCGTTCTCGCTGGATGCGAAGGCGACGGTGAGCAAGGCCGGGGCGGTGCTGCCGCTGGTGGCCGGCGACGTGGCGCTCGATGAAATCGCGCAGCCCAAGGCCGGGGCGCGGGTGCTGCTCGATGGTGAAAAAGGGCTGTATTCTCTGGCGTTTTCCGCCGCGGGGGAGCAGGCGATCAGCGGCTCGTTTGCGGCGCGGGCGGCATCGCAGGAAGGGGGGCTGTGGCGCGAGGTGAAGGTGGAACTGCCTCCGGCGCGGATGCGGATGATCGAGCTGACCTGCGACCGCACCGACCTGGAGGTGCTCCTGCCCGGTGCGCTGAAGGTGGAGCGGAAGGTGGCCGATGGGAAGCTGACGATCACTGCGCTGCTGTCGCCTGGCGTTTCGTTCGTGGCGCGGTGGAAGCCGCAGGTGCAGCAGTTGGAATCGAAGCTGGTGTTTGCGACGGAGGCGAACGCGATCGCGACGGTGACGGCGGGAGCGATGAAGATCGACACGCTGTTCGAGTTCATCGTGTCGCAGGGTCGGATGAATGAGCTGACGTTCGCGGTGCCTGCGCACCTGAGCGTGACGCAGGTGCGCGGCCCGTTCATCCGCGACTGGCAGCTCAAGGCCGGGGCGCAGGCGGGGCGGCCGGCGACGCTGACGGTGGCGCTGAACCGGCCGCAGATGGGGCGTTACGGGGTGCAGATCATCAGCGAGACGGTGCTGGCGCCGTTTCCAACGCAGGTGGATGTGCCGGTGATCGAACCGGTGGGCGGCATTCGCGCCGGCGGGAGCGTGATGGTGGGCACGAGTAGCGCCATCGCCCTGGTGGTGCGCAAATCGAGCGGGCTTTCGCAGGTGAACGCGGCGGCGTTTCCGCGCGTGCTGCTGAGCAAGGACGAGGCGCGGGCGATGCCCACGGCCAAGTCCTTCGCCTTCACCCATGCGACCTCGCCTTACCAGATGTCGATTTCGCTGGCGGACATTGTTCCCACGTATGACACGACGCAGATGATCACGGTGAGCGTGAGCGAAGAGGACCTGATCATCGAAGGGCGGATCGATCTGGAGGTGCGCGACGCGCCGCTGCGGAGCGTGACGCTGGAGTTGCCGGCGGGTTTTGTGGTGGCGGATGTTTCGGGTCAGATGGTCGAGGAGTTCACGCTGCGTCCGGCGGCGGCGGAGGCTGCGGCGACGCGGGCGGTGGATGTGCGTTTCAGGCAGCCGGTGCTGGGTCGCACGGTGATCGGCTACAAGCTGGAACTGGGCAAGGGACCGCTCGATGCGGCGCAGTCGCTTCAGGGTTTCGCGGTGCGGGGCGCGGCGATCAAGCGGAGCTTCATCGTGATCGCGGCGGAGCAGGGCGTGGCGGTCGATGCGCCCAACGGGGCGAACCTTCGGGAGATGAACACGGCCGCGGTGCCGGTGCGCGTGGCCGGGGCGCAGTATGCCTACAGCTTCCGCGACGGCGACTGGCTGCTGGGGTTCACCGCGCGGAAGAAACCGGCGGCGATCCGGGTGGAATCGTTTCACCTGGTGACGCTCAGCGAGCGGATCGCGTATGGCAACATCGCCTTCAACTACGCGATCACCGGGTCGCCCATCGACGAGTTTTCGTTCCACGTTCCGCTCGATTACGACATCGACATCGTTGGCCGCGATGTGCGGTCGGTGTCGATCGATCCTGCGGACAAGCGGATTCGCCGGGTGAAGATCGGCCGCAAGGTGATCGGGGATTACACGCTGGGCATGACGTTCGCGCTGAAATATGAGGATGGCGACACGATCGAGGTCGGCTCGGTCCGCTGCCTGGGCGCGGAGGTGCAGACGCAGACGGGCCACCTGGCCGTCGCCAGCCATCTGAATCTGGAGGTGGAGCCGCAGCCGACGGCGGGCAGCGAAATTCGCGCCATCGAGCTGGAGGAGCTGCCCTCGAATTATCAGTTGCTGGTCACCGCGCCGCTGCTGAAGACGTTCACCTTCATCAAGCCGCCGCACAGTCAGAAGCTGAAGGTGACCTCGTTTGACCGCCTGCCGCTTTTGCCGGTGGTGATCGAGGTGACGGACATCCGCACGGACATCTACGCGAACGAGAACGGCTCGACGGAATCGCGCACGACGGTGCGCTACCGCGTGAAGAATTCGTCGAACCAGTTTCTGCCGCTGTCGATGCCGCGCATTGATGGCGTCAAGGTCTGGCAGACGCGCGTGGGTTCGCAGACGGTCACGGCTTCGCTGGATCCGAAGAACAACCTGCTGATGATTCCGCTGCCTCGCCACGCCAATCCCAACGAGCCGATCACGGTGGAGGTGGAATACGGAGCCGATCACGGCGAGCTGGGCTGGAGCGGACGGATCGAGCTGGAGGGGCCGACGACCGATCCTCGCAACGCGGTGAGTTCGACGTTCACAAGCTGGACCATCGCGGCGCCTGCGGAGTGGGCCGTGCTGATGGGCGGGTCGAAGAACCTGCTGCCGGAGTCGCGCGATCAGAAGCATGGCGGGATGGGTGCGATGATGAACAAGGTGGCGTCGGCCTGGGGCTTCGCGGTGGCGG
The DNA here is from genome assembly GCA_964649195.1 of uncultured Phycisphaeraceae bacterium. GTDB lineage: Bacteria > Planctomycetota > Phycisphaerae > Phycisphaerales > Phycisphaeraceae > JTS-RE9. The sequence goes on along the minus strand of CAZYPK010000014.1, from coordinate 23,668 downwards.
AGTGGGGCCGGGCTTTTTCGGGGCGCGGCGAACTGGGGCTTGACGGCGTGATCGTGCTGGGCACGCTCTGCCTGGGCGCGCTGGGTCTGGCGTGGGTTCTGTTCTGCGTGCAGTCGCGCCGGGCCGCGCTGCCGATGGTGGCGGCATGGCTGGTGTTTCTGACGCTGGTGGCGCTGGGGGTGCTGGCCGCATCGGCGCCGCATCTGCGCAGCGATGAACTGGCGATCGACGATCTTTCGGTGCTCAAGCTGACGCGCACGGTGACCATGACCGCCGACCAGCCCGCGTCGCTGACCGCCTCGATCGTGCCGCAATGGCGGCAACATGCCACCTTCTTCGGCGGCATGTTCACGCCGGTTCTTGCCGTGATCGTGCTCCTTCTCATCGCCCTGCCCGCCATTCGGCGGCGATTCGAGATCGGACCGGTGCGCTGGCTTTTCATCACCGTCTTCGCCATCGTGGCGCTGCTGTCGGGCATGGCCCAGTTTCATCCGTTCGTCCCGGCCATCGCCCACCTGTTCACCTGGGGCCTGCCGGCGGTCCTGCTCGCCTTCCTGTTCTGGCGTTCGGTGCTGCGGCCCGCGTTCAAGCCCATGGCGCCAGGCGGCGCACCGGTGGCGGCGATGGTGATGCTCGCCTTTCTTCTGAGCGGTGTTCACGATTCGGCGGCACATGCCAATGATTCCGTGCTGGCCATCGCCCCGCGCGAGCCGGTGCTCGATCGCGTCGAGGCCACGCTCAAGGCCGATGGCGATCACGTCGAGGTGGACCTGGCCCTGCGCATCACCGCCACGGAGGCGACGCGCACCCTGCTGATGGATCAAGGCCCGATCGTGCTCACCCCCGATGATGCCGACGCCCCGGTGCGCATCGAGGCCAGAGGCGGAAAGTATTTCCTCGTCATCGCCAGGGCGGGCGCCTTCGACGCCTCCTTCAAGTTCCTCAGCCCGCTGCTGCGCGCCGGTGAGGATCAGGTGCGGACCTTCGGCTTCCCGCTCCCCCTGGCATTGACCAATCGCATCAGCCTGACCATTCCTTCCACCGGGCTGGATGTTCATGTCGATCGCGCCCTGCGGATGAGCAAGGAGGAGGTCGGCAACACGACGGTGATGAAGGCGATGCTCGGCCCCGGCGATGATGCGGCCATCTCCTGGAAGCCCCGCGCCCGTGAAACGAGCCAGGAAAAAACATCGTTCTACTCGCAGGTCATCACCGCGGTGCGGCTCGATGCCAGCCTGATCGAGGCGCGGCATGTGGTGAAGTTTCAGATTGCCCAGGGCGAGCTGCGCGAGGTTCGGCTGCGCGTGCCCGCGCCGATGTCGGTCACCGCGGTGCAGGGCCGGGCGATCGGAGCCTGGCGATTCGATCCGGCGAAGCAGGAACTGGAAGTGCGGCTCTCCGAGCCGGCCACCGGTGAATATGCGATGGCGCTGGTCACGCAGGTCTCGCAGGACAAGCTGCCTTATGACGCCTCGCTCGCCCCGATCGTGGTGCTCGATGCGGTGCGTCACACCGGCATCATGGGTCTGCTGGTGAGTCCGACGGTGCAGGCCACGGTCGCGCAGGCGCCGGCCACGATGAATGTCGATGATTTTGCACGCGAGGCGGAAAGCCTGCTTCGCACTTATCCGGGTTACGATCCGGCCGCGCCCGGCGCGGTGCGCCATGCCTATCGCACGCTCAAGGCCGAGGATGTCGTGCTGGTGCAGGCCGTGGAGGTGAAGCCGGAACTGCGCGTGGATGAACGGGCGACCTTCGCCATCACCGATGATCGGCTGATCTACAACGGGATGCTGTCGTTGGATGTCTCCAAGGCCGGGGTGTTCAGCGTCGAGTTGAAGCTGCCCGCCGCGCTCGACATCGACACGCTCACCGCTCCGCCGGTGAGCCACTGGGATGAATCGGTGGAGGACCAGGTGCGCACGATCGTGGTTCACTTCAAGGAGAAGTTCCAGGGTCAGGCGGGGCTGAAGCTGGAGATGAGTCGGCAGATCACCGGGCTGCCGCCGCTCATCGATGCGCCGCGCGTCACCGTGTCGGGCGCGATCAAGCACACCGGGCAGATCATCGTCGCCGCCGATCGCGGGGTGCGCATGACCATCGCCGGGCGCGATGGCGTGAGCGAATTGAATCCGCTGGAACTGGGCATCCGCGAAGCGGGCACGCTGGCCTTCAGGCTGCTCAAGCAGGACTGGTCGCTGGCGCTGGCGACGGAGGTCATCGAGCCTCGCGTCACGGTGGAGTTCCTGCATGTGGTGAAGGTCAGCGAAGGGCTGGTGCGGCACACGAACCACCTGATGTATTCGCTGGCCAATGCGGGATCGAAGGTGTTCGAGTTTCAGATTCCGCGCGGCGCGGAAGGGGTGATCATCACCGGGCCGGACATCGCCCGACGCGATGAAATCGAAAAGGGCGGCGGCCGGTATCGCGTGGAGCTCAACCGCAAGTGGTACGACCGGCCCTACCCGCTGTCGGTGTCATACGACACGAAATACACCCTGGCCGCCGGCGAAGTGAACGCCAGCGGCATGATCGTGATCGACCCGGTGCGTGCCCACGGCGCCGATCAGCAGCGCGGCCACATCGCGGTGCTTTCGACGCCTCGCGTGCAGCTCACCGAGGCCGTGCTCAGCCCGTCCTTGCAGAAGGCCGAGCCGCGCACCATCCCCGGCTCCTTCGCCACCCGCCAGCTCACCTCGGCGGCCTTCTGCTACGCCAGCGCGACGCATGAGTATTCCCTTTCCCTCGCGGTGCAGCGGCACCAGGCGGCGGACCTTCAGCAGGCCGACGCCATCGAGACGCGCATCCACACCGTGGTGGCGTTCACCGGCGACAGCGTGACCAAGGTGTGGATGAACCTGCACGTGGTCAGCAAGCAGCATCTGGAGACGCTCCTCCCGCCTGATTCGCGCGTCTGGACGCTGCTGGTCAATGGCCGCTCCACCATTCCTTCGGTGAAGAAGGATGGAGCGGGCAACCGGGTGCTGCTCATTCCGCTGGGCGCGGCAGCCGGGGGCATGCAGGTGCATGTGGAGTTTGTTTACGCCACCCCGGCGCCGGCGGACTGGTCGCCGGCGCGGCCGGCCTTCGTCGGACCGCAGTTCGATCTGCCCCTCAAAAAAATCACCTGGCAGATGCACGTGCCCGAACAGTTCAAGTACGAGGATTTTGAAGGCACGCTCAAGATCAACGAAACGCAGCTCAAGGAAGGGCGGATCGATGCCTACGCCCTGCGGGATTACGATGTGCAGGTCCAACGGTTCAATCTGGGCAACACGCAGATCGCCAGGGACGCCCAGATCGCCGGCGAACAACTGCTGCGCGAAGGCGACCAGCGCCAGGCTCAACAGGCCTTCGAGGCGGCGGTGAATTACTCGGCCTTCAGCGAGGACGCCCGCGTCAAGCTGCACGAGTTCAACAGGGACAATGCGCTGGTCGGTCTCGTCGGCGCCCGGCAGCGGCTGCGCGAGCAGGCGGAGGGCAACGCGGCGGGAGTACCGGGGGCGGGGGTGCAGCGCGTGGATACCGAAACCATCGGTCGCATCAAGAGCTCCCTGAGCAAGGCCGACCACGACAACCTCTCCGACCTCACCCGCATCTGGACCGACCAGCAGGCCAAGGCCGCCGGTGAAACGGTGCAGCTTGCGGTCAACATGCCTTCGCAAGGCAGGCTGCTCACCTTCGAGCGATCGGTGCAGGTGCGCGACCGCACGCCGATGCGCATCGCCTTCAGCGCCGAGCCTGCCGATCCCCCGCAGGCGCAGGCCACGCGCCGGTGGTTCTTCGGCTTGATCCTGGGCCTTGCCGGTCTTTACTGGCTGATGGCGGCAATGTCGCGCCGCTGGACGAGCCTGCCCGAAGCGATGAAGCCCCCGGCCAGGAGCGATGCGGAGGAGGAAGAAGCTGAAGAGGTGGAGGAGTAGGTCAGGGAACAGGAGGCAGGAGACAGGGGTCAGGGAGAATATCCAATGGCCATTGCAAAATGAAAATTGCAAAATGGCGGAGTGGACAAACCAATTACATGGGGATGCACGTTTTCCTCTCTTCAATTTTCAATTTGCATTTTGCAATGGCCATTTTTCAATCTTCTCCCCTCCGTGCTTTCAGCCTTCAGCCTTCATGCCCTCCCCCCTCCGTGCCTCCGTGCCTTCCTCCCTTCTCGTCTTCTGTCCCCCGTCCCCTGCCCTCAACGACCCGACCAGCTTCCCCCTCACCCCGGCAGCGCCGCCAGCGGGATCAGCGATTCGACGACCTTGTCCATGTCGTACCGTTTGGAAAGGTCGATGGGCACGACCATGCCATGCTCGTGGTTGGAGGCGAGGATCATGAGCGTCCGCGTCATCATTTCGTAGCCCATCTCGGCGGGCTGGTGGCCGGTGATGAAGAGATTCACGTTGATCTGCCCGGCGAGCTTGTCGCAAAGTTCCTGGCTCTGGTATCGGCCCCAGCAGAGCATGTAGCCCGAGCCGCCGGGTTCGAGATCGCCATCGGTCGGCTGGCGATCGAGCACGGTCGGATCGAAGGTGGGAAACTGCCTTTCGCCGGGCAGGCTGTGAACGAAGAGGATGCCCCGCGGCGCCCGGACCGCCAGCGGGTAGCTGCGGATGAAGGCGCGAAGGGCGGCGCGCACCTCATCGGCCCGGTCGTTGTAGATGAAGTTGACCCCTTCATCGAACGCTTCGCACACGCTGATGCTCCCCTTGAGAATCCCTTCGCCCTTGAACTGGGCCAGCTCGTGATTCGATTGCAGCAGGTGCACCTGCTCGGGGAAGGCGGCTTTCAGCGCGGCGACCTTGGCGAGGATGCGCACGGAGAGGTCGCGGCCGTTGACGAACGATTCGCCGTGGATCACCTCGTGAAGGATCACATGATGCTGCGGCGATTCATGCACGGCGGCCAGCTTGAGGATCTTGGTGAGGTTGGGGCCGTGATCGTGAAGGTCGCCGGTCATGAGCACCTTGCCGCGCTCGGGCAGATGCACGGTCGAGCCGCGACGCAGCTTCGATTGCAGATTGGCCTGCGCAGCCTTGCTGAACAGATCGATCACCACGTCGGCGTTTCGCATGTCCAACCCAAGCCAGGGCTGGGGCGAAGGCGGAAGCAGCGGAGCGCAGGCGTCGGCATCGGTCGAAGATGGCTCGGTCATGGCAGGAGTCCTCAGTGACGATGGGGCGTGCATCATAACCGCTTCGGGTAATCTGTCCGGGAGGTTACGCTGGTGAGCTTCGAGGTGATTCCACAACTCGAAACCCGGAACCCGAAACTCAGAACTCAGAACTCGGAACTCAGAACTCAGAACTCGGAACTTATTCCCCATGCCTGACGCCAAACTTCTCGAATGTTTTCCCAATCCTTCGCCCAGGCGTGACTTCATCATTGAGCATGTCGCCGAGGAGTTCACCAGCACCTGCCCCAAGACCGGCCACCCCGACTTCGGCACGGTGACGGTCCGCTTCATCCCGAACAAGGTCTGCGTGGAACTGAAGAGCCTCAAGCTCTATCTGCAAAGCTTCCGCAACGAAGGCATCTTTTATGAGGCCGTGACCAACGCGATCGCGGACGATCTGGCCAAGGTGATGAAGCCGCGCTGGATGGTGGTGGAGACGAACTGGAAGGGGCGAGGCGGGATACGGTCGGTGATCACGGTGGAGACGGGGCGGAGGCGAACGGTTCGTTGACCATCAATGACCCGTTTGAGCAGTTCGTCCTGATCCATAAAGCAGCCTCTGAGAAACCTCGGCGTTGACCTGCTCTTCGTTCCAATCCGGATGATCCGTCAGAATCCGACCTTGAAGCAGCCTTCGCATCGTGCGGTGCGCCGAGGCGATGATCTCACCCTTTTGTGCCGTGGACATCTCGCGATAGATGGCGGCCATCTGCTCGTCCACCACTCGTCCACCACTTCAATGTGTCTGGCTTCCAGTTTGCGCTCCATGACGAAAGTATAGGCTCTGCCGGGCCTGATTGTTCATCCCCCATTCTCCCGCTGGGTGTGCCCATCTTTTGTGGCAAGCCCCGCCCGGAAGGGCGCGGGCCAAGGGGCGATCAATACGCGGTTCGTTCACGAATCACAACTCGATTTCCGATCTGAATTCGCCTTGTAAGCTTGGGATACTCTGTTCATTGGACACGCTTTGGCCCGCGCCCTTCCGGGCGGGGCTTGCCACAAAAGATGGGCACACCCCTCCCGCTCCCCTGCGCCCGCCACGAGCATCCCCGGTCACGGCGCCCGGAGGGTTCGTTGGGATACGTTCGGTGATCACGGTGGAGGGCGGCGGATAAAGGCCTGAATACGACTGGCCGTCCGGTGGTCATTGATTTTGAATGCCTTGCCAGAGATGCAGGATGCGGAACTCTCTTGCCCACTTCATGATGTAATCGACATCGAGTTCCGCGCCGGTGACATCGATCATGTTGCGGATGTCCTGCACATGTTTTTCCGACCGGCCTTCGTCGTAGTATCGAAGCTTGCTGATGATGATGTCTTCGGGCGATGCCGCGAAGGTGGCCAGGCCTGGAAAGATCTCCACCTTCTGCCGGCGCCAGAATTGCTCGCGGCTCCACATGTCGCGGGACGAGACCATGAAGTCGATTTTGTTGCCGGAGCCGCCGTGAATCACATTGAACATGCCGCCCTCGCGGAGCGTTTCACGGGCGGTTTCCTCATCAAAGTAAAACTCTGAATCCGGAAAAGCGCGGCGAAGAACCGGAATGTCCTCCGCCTCCAGCCAGATGGCGATGTCGATGTCATTGGTGTATCGCGCTTCCCCATACGCGCTGCTCGCCAATGATCCGACCACCATGAAAGACACGGACATTTCCATCAGCACTTCAGAAGCGTGCTTCAATAATTCGAGCTGCGTCACCGAGAACCCTCCGAATCAGTTCCTTGCGCAACCGGGCGTCATTCCATTCGGGGTGTCGCGCGCGAAGCGTACCCATGATCATCGAACGGACCAGTTCGTTCGCCTCCAAGGCGCTCCGCATCCGCTCTCCAGGCGTTCTTCGGCGGAGAATCTCCGCGAGTCGGGGATTCATCGTCCGCACGGATTCCACGGTTTTTGTGTTCATGATGATTCCATTCTATCCTCGGAGAATCAAATCATTGCACTTTTCGGAATCGGAAGCCCATGTTTGTCCTGATCTGGCGAGGTTGGGGTTTGATCGTCCTGTTCTTCATCGCGCTTGGCGTGGTGGCCGGCATCGGCATCAAGGCGTTGGTTGATCCGGCGAGGCCGGATGGACGGTTATTCACGGGTTTTGGCTGCATGATCAGCGGCGTGATCTGCACCGTTGTCGGCGCCTATTTGCACAAGCGTCATGCGGCGGGTGAACGCCACGACCTTTTCTTCATCCCGGTCATCGTGTGGGGGCCGATGATCATTCTGCTGGGAATGGCGATGATGCTCAGACAGTGATTGTGTGAATTCGGTTTCGCAGGGCGTCACCGGGGAGGGGACGTTATAATCAAAGCCATTCCCATGTTTTTTTGGAGAGCCGGCATGATCGAGGTTGTCTGTTCCTGCGGCGCCGGCTACCGGGTGCCTGACGACAAGGCGGGGATGGCTTTCACCTGCAAGAAATGTCGTCAGCCGGTCGCGGTGCAGTCGAAGCCGGCGACGGAAGGCGATCCATTTCTCGATGCCCTGAATCAACTGGAGCGGAATGCACCGGCGACGATCCGCGAGATGGATCGAAAAGAGTTCAAGCAGCTTTCGAGCGATCTGGCGGAGCGGGCCCTCATGGAGGAGGAAGCGGAGGCGGCCAGGCTTGAGGAGATGAGCCGGCTGGCGTGGCCGTCGGTCAGGGGCGCCAGGCATCGAGCGTATCCGGGAACATCGAGGACCGGCGGCGTCGGCGAGGCTGCCGTCGGGAAAACCGCCGACGGCAGGCGTTCCGGTTTGGACAAATCCGTTTCAACCTTGCAATCGATCACACGCGAACTGCGCTATGAAATTCTGAGCAGGATATTCCTGCATCCGGCCATTGTCTGCGGAGTCGTGGCTGGGGTTCTCCACCAGAAAGCCGGCAAAGCGATCAGGGATGTGTCCGTTCAGCCCCGGGGCGATCCTTCACCCGTCTTTGGCATACAGCAAGTTGAGATGACTTTCACAGTGTTGTCAGAAGATCCCGAGTACGTCAAGGCGGGGTACTCGATCATAGTGTTCAGTGTATTGACGAGCCTTGCCTGGCTGATTCGCGGATGGGGGCGGTTCTTCAGCTTTCCCGACTCCGTCAAGTCCTTCACGGTGTTCACCACCTTTTATCTGTGGTGTGCGGCGGCATTCATCCTGTTGTGGCCATGGGCGTATCACGGCGCCGAATCGGTGTTCCTGCAGGCGATGGACTGGATTGCGCTGGGCATCGTTGTTCTCGTGACCCTGTGGGGCGCGGCGATGATCCTCATGGAGGATGGGGTGTTGCGGTTGCTGGCCTTCTTTTTTTTCACGCCTTACTCGGCCTACTGCCTCTTCTTCGGTCGTCCGGCGGTGCGGATGGCGCTGATCGGCATCTTGGGGTCGGGATTCGTCTCGTTCGGGATAGGGGCGTTGGCGTCACTGCACAACTCGTATCCATCCCCGGATGCCGCCATGGAGGGACTGGAGAATCGAGAGCGCGATCTGGCTTTTATGAAGGCGAAACGGCAAGGGGAGAAAGAAAAGGCCGACTACGACGCCTGGAGGTTGCGGCAGGATCGAGAGAAACAGCGGGCTTCATCGCCGTTGCCGCCGATCCCCCAACGGCCCCCTCAACAGCCCCCGCCCCCGCCGGTGGTTCCCCCCATTCCCCCTCAGCAGCGCCCGCCGCGGGTGGCGACCCCTCCCAGGCATGAACTGAAAAAGGTCGAAGGCATCCGGGGCGAAGCGGTTATCAACAGTCTGGCGGACGGCAAGTTTGTGCATACCGATCAGGAAGTGTCATTGCTTGGCGATTATGTCGCGGAAGGGGCCTTCGAGTTTCGTCCGCCCAGGGGGTTCGTGCGCCACGCGCTGCCCGTCAACCCCAAGGGCGTCCGATGGGAAGCCCGGGGGGCCAGGCCCGGCGAACATTCCATCCTGATGCTGACCTATCGGCGCGAGCCGGGACGATCGCTCGACGGCTATTTTGCCTCCGACGGTTGGATGGTTCAGTTCACTCGCGATGGCGTGCCGATGAACATGAATCATCGCGAAGGGCGTCGATTCGATCGCAACAACCTCACCTTCCTCCGCTTCATGCCCGAAGGCGGAAACGTCAATCCCCAGGGATTGGCGATGTTCCACGTTTTCGCGGTGGAGCAGGATCACATCATTCACTTCCAGGCCGGCATGAGGCCGGAGCGGTATATGCAGGATCGAAAGCTGCTGGAAGCCTCGATCGCGACGCTGCGGCGAAGGTGATGGCCGGCGTCAAGCCCCCTGTGATGCGCATCCCGATCAGGCCATGTCTCAAAATGCGATTGGATCATCCGAGCCGCGACGTGACACGTCGCGGAGATGAGCAGCCTCACGGGCGGTGAAGCACACCTTCGGCGGTGGAACTCGAAAACACCAGGCATCGCATTCGCCGTCATGTGACCACCGGGCGCGTGCCGCTCATCCGTTGCGCCTTGGTTGCTGTCGCGCGACGAATGTTGTTCATCCATCGCGCGACGGACGTTCCTTCAGGCCGTTCACGTCCGCGACTCGTTGAGTCGCGGCTCGCTCTTATCCCTCACTCTTATCCCGCGTTGTCGCACCGGCGCACTCCCGCTATCCTGTGCCCACCATGAGCATCCTCGTCAACGGCAACACGCGCGTCATCTGTCAGGGCATCACCGGCGCTTCGGGCGCATTCCACACCAAGGGCTGCCTCGACTACGGCACCCAGATGGTCGGCGGGATCACGCCCGGCAAAGGCGGCACGAAAGACGCCAACGGCCTGCCCATCTTCAACACCGTCATCGAAGCGGTCGAAAAAACCGGCGCCAATGCGACCATGATTTTCGTTCCGCCACCCTTTGCGGCTGATGCGATCCTCGAAGCGATGGATGCGGGCATCGAGGTGGTCGTCGCCATCACCGAAGGCATTCCGGTGATGGACATGACCAAGGTCCGGCGGGTGCTCGATTCGCAGAAGCCCGGTGCGACCCCCGGAAGCAAGAAAATCCGCCTGATCGGGCCGAACTGCCCGGGTGTGATTACGCCCGGTGACAAGTCCACTCCCGGCGGGGGCTGCAAGATCGGCATCATGCCCGGCTACATTCACACGTCCGTTGACAAAGCCAAAAGCGGCAAGAACGTGGGCATCATCAGCCGCAGCGGCACGCTCACTTACGAAGCCGTGTGGCAGACCAGTTCGCGCGGCATCGGCCAGACGAGCTGCGTGGGCATCGGCGGCGACCCGGTGCGCGGCATGAACTTCATCGATTGCCTGGAACTTTTCAACGCAGACCCCGACACGCATGGCATCGTCATGATCGGCGAGATCGGCGGCAGCGACGAGGAAGCCGCCGCCGCGTACATCAAGGCGAACGTGAAAAAGCCCGTCGTCGGATTCATCGCCGGCCGCACCGCTCCCCCCGGAAGGCGCATGGGCCATGCCGGGGCGATCATCTCCGGCGGCGAAGGCGGCGCGGAACAGAAGCTCGACGCGATGCGTGCCGCGGGTTGCCACATTGCGGAAAGCCCGGCGGACATCGGCAGCGCGATGGCGAAGGCGCTGGGGATTTGAAGTCCTTCGACATCACACCAACCCATGACGGATACAGAGGCGAAACCTGATCGTGACCTGCTGGCGTATCTGCGCGAACATGACCTGCCTTGCCCGCACTGTTCCTACAACCTTCGCAATGTGTCGCAGCTTCAGTGCCCCGAATGCGGGAAGGCGTTCGCGATTGGGCACCTCGTCAAACGTGATCGTCCCATTTGGCCGTTCGTGATCACTCTCGCGGCGGTGGCATCGTGCTTGTTTGAAAGCCTGGGATACTGGGCTGCCATGATCAATTATGAAGGGGCGCCATATTATGGATCCGTGATCGGATCGCCGCCCTGGGGATGGGCATCGCGCCTCTTCTGGTATGCGCAGGCTCCGCTTTTGGTTGTTTTGCCGACAGGCAGACGGCAGTTCGCACGATTGCCGGTGCGTTTGCAGGCGGTCATTGCGTTCACCTTCACGCTGCTGGCGCTGATCGCCAATCGTCGGGCTTATTTGTGAGATGGATGCCGTTCGCCGAGGCGAACGGCTAAATGGAGTTTTCACACTCCTTTGTCCGTGCCTATAATCCGGTCATGTCCACCTTCACGACCACTCATCGATTCACCACCGCTGAATACGGGCAGATGATCCGCGCCGGGGTTCTGACCAGGGACGACCGCGTGGAACTGCTCGACGGGGAGATCATTGATATGGCACCCATCGGACCGGAACACAATTCAGAGGTCGATTTTCTCAGTGCCTATTGCAATGAACTTTCCGCACAGGAAGCCATCGTCCGCACACAAGGTTCGATTCAACTGGATGATCTGAGTCAACCGCAGCCCGACATCGCGCTGCTTCGCCCCCGCAAGGACTTCTACCGCCACAAACTGCCCGGCCCCAAGGATGTTTTCCTCATCATCGAAGTCGCCGACTCTTCCCTGCTTCTCGACCGCGACCGCAAGGTGCCTCTCTATGCGAAGGCGGGCATCGCTGAAATGTGGCTGGTCGATCTGGTCAGTCACGAAGTGGTGGTGCATCGCCAGCCGCGCGGCGGCAAGTACGTGAAAGTCACCCGGCATCGCGCCGGGGACAGGATCGCGCCGCTGGCGTTTCCGAAACATTTTTTGAAGATCGCCGGGATGTTCGGATGAGCGCGGTGACGCCGTTCGCCGAGGCGAACGGCTAAATATCATCCATTGCGCCTGGGGTTTCTGCCGCCGCCGCCGTTGCCCGGTCTTGGGTTTCGCGGCGGTTCATGGCTTGGCCTGTCGCCTTCATCATCATTCCGCTCGTTGTCCGGCGGCAGCGCGGGTCTGCCTCCGCCCGTCGCCGCGCCTTCGCCTTCCATCGAGCCGAAGATCATCCGCCCGGCGCTGGTCTGGTAGTTGCTCGTCACGCTGAACTCGATCACATCGCCCACGCGCTGCCTGGCGTTCTCCACGACCACCATCGTGCCGTCGTCGAGGTAGCCCACGCCCTGGCCCGGGCCTTCGCCCTGTTTTTGGATGCGCACGGTCATGCGTTCGCCCGGCAGCACGACCGGCCGCAGCGCCGCCGCCAGATCGTTGAGGTTGATGATCTCCACGCCGCGCAGTTCCGCGACCTTTTTCAGGTTGAAGTCGTTGGTCATCAGCCTGGCCTTCATGGTCAGCGCCAGCGAGACCAGTTTCTGATCGACATTGGCGCCCTCGGCCTCGGCGTCCTCCATGAGCACTTCGACGGCCTTGCTGCCTTGCAGTTTCTGGAGGATGTCCAGCCCGCGCCTGCCGCGCGAGCGCTTGAGCTTGTCCGCCGAGTCGGCGACCAGTTGCAACTCGTGAAGCACGAAGCGAGGCACGACCACCGCGCCCTGGAGGATGTGCGTGGCCACGATGTCGAGGATGCGGCCATCGATGATGATGCTCGTGTCCAGCAGCGTGGGCCGGTTGCCGCGAATCTGCTTGGCGAACTCGACGTAGGGAATGACGAAGCGGAAGTCATCCTTGGTCTGAAGCACGAGGGAGATGCCGATGTAGCAGGTGACCAGGCCGATGAAGACCTTGATGCCCTGGAGGATCTGGCTGATGGCGATGGAGCGTTGCTGGGTGAGGGTGAGTTTCTGGAGTTCTTCGGGGGTGGCGTTGGCCTTGGGCACCTGGTCGGGGAGGATGATGATGCCGATGAGATCGACGACGAATGAGACGGCGTAGGCGGCGAGCAGGCCGGCGACGAGTCCGAGGAAGACGCCGGAGATGGCGGAGAGTTTTTTGCGAGGGGTGTAAACATCCGTGGCGATGACGATGGCGGAGACGCCCAGCGTGGCCATGAGCATGATCAGGACGTTGGTCACCGACGCCCCCAGGCCTTGCTGGGCGCCGAGGATGTAGAGCATCGCCACCGATGCGGCCAGCACGACGAACACCCCGCGCAGGATGAAGAGAATCATGATGTGAACCTTCTCGAAGCGGAAAACGGTATGAATGAATGCGGATGAATGCCTCAAGGATAAGCCTTGCCGGTGCATTCGCCAAGCGTGAAATGGTTTGCTATGATTCGGACCTCGATTCGACCGCGCGAGCAAACGGGTGGGCCCGGTGCGCGGGTGGGCTCGTGAACCGGGTCAGGCCTTGACCGGAGCAGCCCTAAGCGTCGCTTGCCCGGTGCTGCCGGTGTCCTGCCCGTTTGCACGCGCGGTCGAAAAGAGCGGGTATCGGGCTTCGGGTGTCGGGTGTCGGCTCGAAGCATGGATATGCTTTTGTTTTGAACCGAAACCCGACACCCGACACCCGACACCCGAAACCCGACACCCGGCTTTTCATGTCCTACACCGTCCTGGCAAGACGATACCGCTCCAACACCTTCGATGAGGTGATCGGTCAGGAATCCGTCGCCAGGACGTTGCTTAACGCCATCGCCCAGGGCCGCGTCGCCCATGCCTACCTCTTCACCGGCACGCGCGGCGTCGGCAAAACCACCACCGCCCGACTCTTCGCCCGCGCCCTCAACGCACCCGACACCATCCCCGGCTGCCCCAAGCCCGGATTGATTTCCTCGGACGAAGGCAAAAAGAAAAAATCAAAACCCAAGCCCGATGGCGAGTCTTCGAGCCGTCGGGGTAACGACACCGACGATTCCCACGACTACCCGCCCATCGATGTGCAGGAGCGCATGGCCGCCGCCATCATGGCCGGCGGCGACCTCAACGTCGTCGAGATCGACGGCGCCTCCAACAACGGCGTCGAGCAGGCGCGCCAGCTCATCGCCAACTCAGGCCTGGCGCCCACCGGCAACGCGCTCTACAAAATCTACATCATCGACGAAGTTCACATGCTCTCCACCGCCGCGTTCAACGCGCTGCTTAAAACCATGGAGGAGCCGCCGCCGCATGTGAAGTTCATCCTCTGCACCACCGAGTCGCACAAGGTGCCCGCGACGATTCAGTCGCGCTGCCAGCGGTTCGACTTCCGCAACATTCCCACCGCGAAGATCGCCGACCATCTGCGCGATGTGCTCAGGCAGGAAAATGTCGAAGCCTCCGATGATGTGCTCTGGCAACTGGCGCGGCTGGGCAACGGCTCGATGCGCGATGCGCTGTCGCTGTTGGATCGCCTGATCTCCACCGGTGAATCGCCGCTGACGCCGCAGGTGCTCGAAACCATGCTCGGCCTGCCCGCGCCGGAGCTGATCATCAACCTCGTCGATGGACTGGCAGCCGGGGATGTGGGCGAATCGCTTCGCCGAACCGCCGCGATTCTCGAAAAGGGGATCAGTGAGGATCAGCTTGTCGAAGTGCTCATCGAGCGGCTGCGCCAGCTCATGCTCATCTCCGCCTGCGGCCCAGACAGCGAGCTGGTCGAGCTGGCCGATGAAGCCCGCAAGACCGCCGCGACGCAGGCGGGGCGGTTTGATGCCGCCGGCCTCGTACACATGATCGCCCTGTGCGAAAACCTTCAGCGGGCCGGCAAGAGCAGCTCCAACCCGCGGGCCCTGCTCGATGCCACCGTGGTGCGGCTGGCGCTGTCGGAAAAGATGGCCGATGTCGCGGCGCTGCTTGCCGCCGGAGGGGGCGGCGGCACCGGGAGCGCGGACCTAAAAAAAAAAGTAGCTTCGAGTCAACCGCCCGCCGTTGAAGCGGCACGGTCGGTTGCTCCCGCTTCGCGGCCAGTGTTGCCGCCCCTGTCATCGCAGCGGACTTCCGCTCCTGCTCCTGCTCCTGCCGCTGAAACCTTGCAGGAAACACCGGCTGAAACAGGCGATTCCATGCGTGAAGGGGTTGCGACGATCAGCGAGGCTGCGCCGGGCCGCGGCATGCCGGCGGTGAGTGGCGCTTCGCCGCGCGAGGTATGGGCCTCGGTGCTTGGCCATGTGGCGGGGAAGTTTTCGCTGTCGTGGGTGCAGTCGCTTTCGCTGGCCCGCCTGGATGATCGCACGGCGGTGGTGTCGCTGCTGCCGGGCAAGCGCGACATGCACAAGTTCATCGCCGCCGATCGTCAGCGCGAGCAACTGGCCGATCTTTTCAAGCGCGTGCTGGGCCGGCCGGTGCGAATCGAAGTCGAAGCCGCCGGCGCCATCAACGGCGCCGATGCGTCAGATCAATCACCCGGAGCCGATGTCGCCCCCTCATCCCGGTCGATGCGCACCGAGCGCGAAGAGGCGCTGGCGCTGCCGCTGGTCCAGGAAGTGCTTTCTGTTTTTGAAGCCACGCTGGTCGAAACGCATCTGGCGGCGGCGGCGCCGATCAAAACCGCCTCACCCGGTGAAACGGTGGCGGATGTCGTGAAACCGATGACCCTCAATGCCGGCATCAGTGATGAAGAAATGTTCGATGACGTGTTGACCCCCGACGACGACTGATTTGGCCGTCCGCCTCGGCGGACGAACGGAGCCGTGATCGCATGTTCGACAACATCAAAAACATGATGTCCATGATGGGCCAGGCGAAGCAGATGCGCGAGAGGTTTGCGCAGCTTCAGGAGGAACTGGGCAGGAAGACCGTCGAAGGCGAGGCCGGCGCCGGCGCGGTGCGGGTGAAGATCAACGGCCGCTTCGAGGTGATCGATCTCCATCTGGATCGGGCGATGCTGCTGACGCTGGCGCTGCCCGGCGACGGCGCGGGCCCCGGCGATGATGATCTTCAGATGATCCAGGACCTGATCGCCAGCGCGATGAACGCGGCCCTGGCCAAGGCCCGCGACCTGGTGCAGCAGGAGTTCGCCGCCGCCACCGGCGGGCTGAACATCCCGGGGCTGGACAAGCTCATGGGCGGGTGAAGGAACAGCGGAAAAACAGGAAAACATGAAAGCAGGAAAGCACGAAATAAAGCCGGAACGCGCGAAATGGCGAAGATGATGGAACGCGCCAAACTTGAATGATCGCTCCCAATTTCCTGTTTTCCTGCTTTCCTGTTTTCCTGCTTTTCCATGTCCTCCATCTCCACGCACATTCTCGATGCGCTCAAGCGATATTTCCGCGGGGGCGTCACCGTGCTTCGGCCCTGGTCGCTGGGGCAGACGCAGCTCTCGGCGCCGCTGGACCCCAAACGCGCCATCGCCGCCCTGCGCGAAGCCCGCAACCGCATGGAGGCCATGCACGAGGAGATCGCCCCGGCTTTCACGCAGCTCATCGAGGCCGATGAAAAACTGCTCGGCGCCCTGCGCGCCGAGGCCCTGATCGACGCCGGCTTCCACATCGGCCGGGTCAACGACTACGGCCTGCCCGACGCCGGACGCGAAGGCGTCCGGCTGCTCCGCGAATCGCAGCACGCCACGATCGCCGACGCCGCCCGCCTGCTGGATCGGTATGAGGATGTCGCCCGCCTGCGCATGGGAGCCGCCCTGCGACTGCTGCGGCTCAAGTTCGTCACCGACAACCTCGTGGACAGCGCCACCGGCGGACCCGGCGCGGTCATCACCCGTTCCATTCAGCTTGTCGAGGCCCTCTTCCTCGTCGCCAAGGCAGGCTCCACCTTCCGCGCCCTGCGCGACGCCTTCGCCGTCGCCCACATCCTGCTGGTCAACCTCAAGGGCAACGAGCAACTGCCCCGGCTCATTGGGCGGATCAAGCTCAACCTTTCGCAGACCCGTGACCGCGCCGCCGAGCTGATCGAGCAGTTGAGCGCGACGTGGTTCCCTTTCGCCGATGATCGCGGGGTGATCTCCATCGGGCAGTACCTGTGCCCGGCGCTGCCCGGCGAAGAGGACATCGAAGGCGTGATGCGCGAGGCGGGAGGCGTGATCGACCGCTACACGCAGCTCTACCTGCGTCTGCTGGGCAACCTCGCCTCGGTCTGCGAACAGGTCGAAGTGATCGCGGGGGTTGCGCCGAAGAAGCTGAGAAGGAAATGAGGATTTCCTTCCTCTACGCCGATCTCTGCAAATGGCTCGAGCGCACCGTGTGGCCTTCGAACTTCAGCGCGGGGGCCGGTTCGTGTCGCATGCTTCGGACGGCACGTCGTTGTTTGCGTTCCAAACCCATCAGCAGAAGGATGGCGGCGTTGTAGAGGGCGAGCATGATGACCAGGCCGTGCAAGGCGTATTCGTGAGGCTGGGCGTCGAGGGCGTGATGAAAGAAGAAAAGGTTGCCGATGGCGTGCAGATCGGCTTCGAGCGACTTGGCCCCGAGCGTGGAGGCGAAGGGGAGCCAGGCGAAGTCCTCGCGCCACAAGCGGGGCATATCCGGCACCACGGCCCACAACCCGCCCAGCGTCATCACCCCCGGCAGCCAGCGCCAGCCTCGCCTCATCAGCAGACAGCCCAGCCCGAAGGCACCGCCGGCGCAGCCCATTCCCACGGCAAAATGCATGCTGGTCCAGGCCATGTCGCGCTCCTTCCCAACCTGAGTTTCGTTTAAGGCCCCCGCCCGGAAGGGCGCGGGCCAAGGGGTGTCCGATGAACAAAGGATCCAAGGTTACAAGGTGAATTCAGACCGAAAATCGAGTTGTGATTCGTGAACGGGCCGTGTATCGATCGCCCCTCGGCCCTCACCCTTCCGGGTGGGGTTTAAGCGAAACTCAGGTTCCCGCTTCTCCCGCACGCTGAACGTGCGTTGATTGCAGCGTGATCCCCCATGCTTCCATCGGATGGATACGGATTCGGGATAAGAGTGAGCCGCGACGTAACACGTCGCGGACGTGAGCGACAAGCATGGCGTGCCCCTCGCGCGGCGGATCACGGGACGCGAAAACGATCAGGCGCCGATCGAGGCTGAAGGAAAAAGGTGCGCTGGGACGCCCCTTCAGGCTGTTTGCGTCCGCGACTCGTTGAGTCGCGGCTCGGTGCGTTTTGCGACGGCTTCTCACGCGGCGGTGCGAGTCAGTGCGGCCGGGGCCGGGTGGGTGATGCCGTGCATGAGCGTGTGGCGAACCGATTCATCCATGATCCACCACGGATGGCTCAGCAGTCGCGACCACAGATGCCGGCGCGCTTCGCTGGGCGAGAGTTCCGCCTCGGCCAGTGCGTAGATGCGCTGGCGCTGATCGCAGTTGCGCCACAGCGCGGCCTGATCGCGGAGCGAAAGCCGGTTGGCATGGCGGCGGGCGACGGTGATGAACTCCAGGCCCTGGGTCAGGGCCTGGGCGGCGGTGAGCGTTTCGGCCTGCTGTCGGCAGCCGGTGAGTTCGAGGCCGATGAGCGTCGGGCGATGGCCCTGCGCCATCAGCCGGCACCAGCAGTCGTAATCGTGGGCGTGGGCGAGCGACTCATCGAAGCCGCCGACGGCTTCGAGAAGCGGGCGGGAGATGAAGGTCGATTGCAGCGGCAACAGGCCTGAATCGTGCATCAGATAGCGGGCGAGGCCGGCGGGCATCACCGGGGCGATGCGGCCCAGTTCCACATCATCGCCATCGAGCTGCACCGACTGGCCGACGAACCACTGCGGCGCGCCGGGCAGGCTCATGCGTTTGGCCATCTCGTGCAGCACGCCGGGCATGAGCAGATCATCGGCGAAGACGATCACATCACCGGTGGCGTGACCGAGGGCCATGTTGAGCGCCTGGGCGTGGGAAGCGCCGGCCTGGGAGAGCCAGATGAGTTCGTTTTCGTAGAGGCTGATGATCCGGCCGGTTTCGTCGGTGGAGCCGCGATCGATGACGAGGTACTGAAGGGATTCGCAGCCCTGGTCGAGAACGGAGCAGAGGGTTCGTTCGATGGTGGCGGCGGCGTCGAGACAGGTGGTGATGACGGTGAAACGGATGGGCGTCATGTGCATCCCTTCGCTGGTTGGCCCGGAAAACAGGGCCGGGGGCCGGGGGTCCGGGGGACCGGGGGGCCGGGGGTGATCGTGACGGTTGTGACGATCGTGCCGGTTGTTTCCTTATCGGCCTGAAGGGAGGGGCGATTGAGCGAGATTGCACATGAATTATTTTGGGACGTTGAGGTGGAGAAGGACAACAAGCCCGATGGCGAGGCTTTGCGAGCCGTCGGGGTATCCGGGATCAACGGATGATCGGGACCCCGACGGTTCGCAAAGCCTCGCCATCGGGCTTGGGCGCGGTGTGTAATTTGTTTTAGTTTGTTTTGAGCGATTCGAGATACACGATCAGCGAGTTGAACTCGTGGAGGTCGAGCGTATCGACGAGGCCGGCGGGCATCATGGAGGTTTCGCGTTTGCCGCGCTCTTCGATTTCCTTTTTCTTGAGGATGGTGACGGCCCCGGCGACGTTGCGCATCTCCACTTCATCGCCGGACTCACGGGTGACGAAGCCCTCGTAATTCAGGCCATCCTCCATCATGAACCACTGCGTCTCAAAGCCCTGCGAGACCTTCGCGGCGGGCTTCATGATCGCTTCGGTGATCTCCGCCCGGTTGTACCGCTGCGAAATGCCAAGCAGCAGCGGGCCTTTGAGCGGCTCGGCCTGCGAAACGGTGTGACACGCCACGCAGCCTTGTTTGGTGAAAAGTTCCTTGCCGAGTTTCACATCACCCTTGGCGCCGCCGACCTGGGCGAGGACCTTGTCGTAGCCGAGTTTGGCGAGGGTGATCTTGTTGGGGTCGATGGCGCCGGCGATTTCGATTTTGAGCTGACGGGCGGCGTGTTCGGCGGCGGCTTTCACGAGCGGCTTGGGGTCGTTCAGATGAGCCTTGACCTGCTCCTTGTAGGCATCGGCCTTGAGCATGGCGACGGCGCGGAGCAGCGGGGCGGCATCACCGCTGCTGAAGCCGGCGGTGATTGCGGCAGCGGCGGCATCCTTGGCGGGCTTGGGGGCCTGCCTGTCGCCGGTGATGGCGACGAGCACGCCGAAGGCCGTCTCGCGGCGGCCCTTGTCGGGGTCGGCGGTCATCTTCACAAAAGTCTGCACGTTCTTCGCATGACGTTTTTCCTTTGCAAAGCCTTCACGTGCCCGGCTGATCGCCTCGCTCGCCTTGCCTGCATTGCCCACGGCCACGAGTGCGTTGATCGCCGGTTCAAACACGCCCGGCTGATCGCTCGCCTTGGCCAGCACATTCGCCGCATTGCCGCGAACCTCCGCATCGGCGGCCTTGTCTTTCGCGGTCGCTTCGAGCAGCGTCACCGCATCGGCGGGCAGCTTGTCGCCGCCATCGAGCAGGGCAATCAGCGCGGGAATCAGCGACGCATCATTCTTCGCCATGCGCACAAGCTGGGCGGTGGCGTCGCTGAGCTTGATGCGATGGCGGGTCATTTCGTTGATGATGAACTTGCCCATCACCGCGTCGCCGCTTGACAGCGCGGCCATGAGCACCGGCGTGATGCGGGCGGTGCCTTCCCAGGGGGTGGGGAAGTAGTAGGGGCCGCGCGTGTCGGGGCGGGTGCCCCACCATGAGCCGGTCCACTGGCCTTCCTTGTGATAGAGGCGGGCCAGGGCGGTGATGATGAGTTTTCGTTCCTCGATGTTGGAGGCGCGAGCCATGCGGGCGATCAGGCCGTCGATGACCTGCGTCTCATGCAGCGAACGTAGTACGCGATACAGCCCGGCTTGAAGTTTTGCATCAGCCTGGCTGAGGGCGCTGAGGCACGCCTGCGAAGCGCGCAGCGTGACCAGCGAATGCACGGCGACATGGCTGATGAGTGGATCAGCATCAGCGACCAGTGGAATCAGCGCGGCTGCCGCATCAATGCGACCCAGACGCCCCAGCCCGATCGCGGCCTGAAGGCGGACGCGCGGGTCCGCATCCTTGGCGCCATCGACAAACGGCTGCATCGGCACATCGCTCACCTGCGTGCCGCGATCGGCCAGCGCCCGCAGCGCGAACTCGCGCACGGCCGCATCCTTCGTCAGCGCGGCAAGGGCTTCATGCGACTTGCCGCCTTGCATCTGCTTGAGCGTGAAGATGGCGGCCACGCGCGGCGCCGGCGGGCCGGTCTTGCCGGCAAGCTCTTTCAGACCGGCGGCCAGCGCACCGCTGTCGCCCCGACGCAACATTTCCCACTGCGTGTGCAGGCGCAGCTTGTGACTGTCCGATGCCATGAAGCGGATCAGATCGCTCTCGCCGGCCTTGCGAAGGTCGGGAAACGCAGAGGTTTTCGCATCATTGGCGACGACCTGCACCACATAACCCACTTCGGGTTTGGAATAGCTGAAGCCGCCTTCGCGCCAGCTTGCGATGTAGATGCGGCCGGAGCCATCGATATCCATGTCGGTGGGGCGAGGCAGCTCGATGAAGGATTGCTGCTGCGCCTTGTAGCCCGCGCCATCGGCGGTGAGCGGATGGCGGTAGATGACGCTGCGTCCCCAATCGACGGTCATCAGGCCGCTTGCGGCTTCGCCTGCCGCAGGTTCATCGATGAACAGGGCGCCGGTGGGCGAGCCGCCGCCGTAGTCGGCCAGAGGCTCAATGATGTCTTCGGGGAAGTTGATGAAGAGGGAGGGGTAGCCGTATTGGCCCGAGTGAATGATGTGGCTCAGGCGGACGTTCCAGCCGCCGCCGTCGTTGGTGTTGTCGCGGGTGAACATGTTCAGGAGCGGATCGACGGCGACATCGTAGATGTTTCGCTGGCCGCGCGTGACGATTTCAATTTCGCTGCCATCAGGCCGCACGCGGATGATGCCGCCGCCGAAGAGCTGTACGCTTTTGCCGTCGCTGCCTTCCGCTTTGACCGCGCCGAAGTCGCCCACGGCAATGTAGAGCCAGCCATCGATGCCCACTGCGAATCCGTTGGTGCAGTGATCCGCGCCGCGCTGCTCCAGGGCGGGTGAGCCCAGGCCTTTGACGAGGAGTTTTTCGCTGTCGGCGACGCCGTCGCCGTTGGTGTCGGTGAAGGCGCGGAGGTTGGGCGGGCCAAGGACGAAGAGGGTGTTGTCGTGGAAGAACAGGCCGCGCGGGTTGTTGATGATGCAGAAGGTGGTGAACTGGTCGGCTTTGCCATCGCTGTCGGTATCGACGGCGCGGATGACCTTCATGTTGCGTTTGCCGTCCTTGCCGAGCGAGCCGTTTTCATCGATGCCGATGAAGACTTCGCCGGTGGGCGCGGTGACGATGGCGGTGGGGTAGCTGACCTGCGGAGGCTGGGCGAACATCGTCGCCTTGTAACCGGCGGGCACTTTCACCTGTGCGAGCAACCCCTCGGCGGCGGCGGCGACGGGGCGGCCGGCGCTGAGGATGGACGAGGCGTTGGGCGTGTCGTAATCGACCGTCTCCTTGCCCAGCACCTCGAACTCCCAGAAGCTGCCCCAGTGACCGGGCCTGAGCTTCGTGACGGTCAGGCGCAGGTGCTGCGTGGCGGTGTGCGCGACATGTCGATGCAGCGGGCCGGCGGCGGGCTTGTCCGTCGTGTCGATGATCGTGCGCCACGTCTTGCCATCATCACTCGCATCGACCTTGTAGCCATACGGCGCATCCTCGGATTCCCAGGCGATCTGGATGCCGGTGATGTCCTGCACCTTGCCCAGGTCGAGCAGCCAGGTGTAATTCGTATTGCCGTCGGGAGAACACCAGCGGGTCTCCGGGTTGCCGTCGATGGCGTGCTCAGGATTGCGGCCGCCCTGCGAGCGCGGGGCGGAGGCCTTGGCGGTGCGGGCGAGATTCACCGGCACCTTCGTGCCCGGCTTCACCTGCGCCGTCGGCCTCTTCTGGCCGGGAGCCAGCGGCGCGTTGGCGGGCGGAGGCGACTTGCCGTCGGCGCCCCACGGGTCGATCTCGACCGTCTTCAGATCCTTGCTCGCCGGCTTGAGGTAATCGGCGTTGAGTTTGTTCACCGACCAGAGCAGGCCGCGGGTGACGTAGGTGAGGAAGACGGGATCGGACATCTCCTCGTTGTAGTGGCCGATGGTGGTGCCGAAGACGCGGGTTCCTTTGTTGTAGTCGTTGACCCAGATGCAGACTTCGTTTTTCTTCGACTCCCGGCTCATTGCGTGGCCCAGCGGAGTGGCGGTGTCCCACACCTTGTGGCTGTAATAAAGCTCGCCCTTTTTGGTGGTCCACTTCGCGGGGAAGCCTTCCATGATGGGGTGATCCTTGTTGATGTTTTCGACATCGATGGCGTAGTGGGCCCCGTGGCTGTGCGAGGTGATGCCGGTGAACTTGAACCACTCATCGGTCTTGTCGCGGTAGTTGTGCATGGCGCAGTGAATGACCACCGCAGGCTTGCCTTCCTTGTGAGGCTTGAGCACGCGCTGCACAAAGGCGGGATCGGTCACACCGGCGAAGCACTGGTTGTGCACGATGACGTCGTACCCGTCGGCCCAGTTTTCGTTTTCGTGCAGGCCGATCTTGGTGTTGGTGGTGGTGCCGCCCTGGTGGACGATGGTCCACTGCACGTTGGCTCGGGCGCTGATGCCTTCGGTGAGGATTTTTTTCTGGTTGGGGTAATCGTGGCAGCAGCCGCCGGTGATGAGCAAGGCGCGGATCGGCTTGCTCTCCTGCGCGTGCAGCGGCGCGGAGAGGACGGCAAGGAACATCGTGGCAATCAGGGCGAGCGTGGGAATGAATCGCATGTCGGGTCCTTTGGGGCGGTACGGAGGCTGACTTTAAAACCATGAAATCAGGAAAGCAGGAAAACACGAAATCAACGCGGGTCACACGCAGGGTAAAAGCATATGGGAGGGCGAGGCTCCCGCTGGGAGGGCGAGGCTCCC